>JAUXBQ010000102.1 GCA_030619365.1 candidate division FCPU426 bacterium
TCTCCTGTTCTTTGGGTTGGGCTAACTTCCAAAGTAACAGTTTTTTCTCGATCTATGGAGCCTTTTTATAACCTATTTTGTCGCACTTGTGATTACAATTCACTGCTGTCCGGCAGCAGCTGCAACTCGGCTTTTATCTTGATTTTATTCGGCTGCATGGAAAAGATGAAAATGTCCGTCAGCGAAAGGAGGGTGTCGGGATCCAGGCGAAAGGCCCACACGCCCGGCCGGTTGCGGCAAGTGGCGAACAGCTTCCCGCGGGTATTATAGAACAGTTGCTGAAATTCCAACCGGCCCTGGGAGGAGCAAAACACCGTGCGCGTCCGCCCCGTGGAGGTATCCACGAGCCGGAGCGCGGAATTTCCGGCGTCCGCCACCAGCACCTTATGGTGCTGGTTAAAATACAACAGCCCCTGGGGATTTGAAAACCGGGCCTCGCTCCCCGCTCCATCCACGAATCCCGGCTGGCCGTTCCCGGCCAGGGTGGACAGCTTGCCTGTCTGGCGGTCAATTTTCTTCACTTGGTGGTTGCCGGCGTCCGTAAGGTAAATAACCTCCGGGCTTTTCCCGAAAACCATTTGGGCCGGTTCCTGCAGGCGTCCGGAGGCCAAATTGCCGTCGCGGTTGCCGGGCCCGTTTTTTCCAACCAGGGTGGACACGACATTGCCGGTATTGAGCGCCACCTGTCGGATCGCGCCGTTTTTTCCGTCGGCCACGTACAGGATGTTATTCGCCGTGTCCAGCAACAGTCCGCCCAGCCCGTTAAACTTGGCGGCCTCAAAACTCCCGTCCCGGTATCCCGCGGTGCCGTCCCCGGCAACGAGCATGACCGGACCGGGCAAGGGCTCAAACGCCAGCGCCGTACCCGCTCCCCAGGCGCATAACGCCAGCGCACTAATAATTCTTTTTATCATCATTTAGGCTCCTGATTGTTTTTCCGGGTAAATCAGCCGCGTAAAAACGAGCCGCTCCCTGGAATTCTCAAGCGCGCGACGGATCCCGCGCGGGCTGCCGCATGACTTCTTCAAATATCCGAATCATCTGCCGGGCGGTGTTTTCCCAGGTAAACATCTTGATCCGCGCCTGCCCCTTGGTTTCCAGTTCCTGCCGCAGCGTTCCGCTGCTCATCATAAGTTCCAATTTTTCCGCGATGTCCGAAGTGTCCAGGGGGTCGCAGTACAGCGCGGCCTGGCCGCAGACTTCGGGCAAGCTGGCCGCGCGCGAGACCAGTACCGGTGTGCCGCAGGCCATGGCTTCAAGGGGCGGCAGACCGAACCCTTCGTACAGCGAAGGGTAGGCGAAAAAAGTGGCCGCGTTATACGCGGTCGCCAGTTCCTTAACATTGAGATAACCTAAAAAGCTTACATACGCCTGCATTTCCTGGATCAGCTCCATGATTTTCTTGTTCCGCCAGCCGGCAAAACCGGCCAGCACCAGCCGGTACTGCCGTTTAAGCGCTTCGGGAAGCTGCCGGTAGGCCAAGAGCAGCCGCTCGATGTTTTTCCGGGGTTCAATCGAACCGACAAACAGCACGAATTGCTCGGGCAGGTTGTGCGCCGCCCGGAAGGCGGCGACTTCCTGCTCCGGATACTTCCGGAAGATCTGCCTGTCATAACCCATATACACTACCCGCAACTTGGCCGGGTCGATTTTCAGGATGGATTGCGCTTCCTCCTTGATGAACTGGGAGTCCGTCACGATCAGGTCGGACTTGTGAATGCGCTCATAGAAATACTTCCGAAAATAACTGATGCGGTCCCGCGGATGCCATTCCGGATGCAGATGGAAGGAGAAATCATGAATGGTGGTGACGATTTTCTTGGTTTTGAACGCGACCGGGATGTAATTCGGCTCAAAATATACGTCGATTTCCTTGCGGCCCGAAATCAGCTTGTTCCATTCCTCGATCACTCTCTTGGAAATATCGCTTAAAACCGGGATGGTCTTGATGTACGGTTTGGACTTCTGCAGAACACTGAACGGCAACTCCGAACTGGTCGCATCGTCGTGCGGGGTTTTTTGCAGCTTGTTGGAAAAGTATCCGTAGTAAAAACTATACTTGTTGTCCCGGTCAATTTCCAGCAGGGACTTGGATATATTGTAAATACAATTGCCAATGCCCGTCTGGCGCGACAAGAGGGGAATAGTGTTTATGACTATGTGCATGCGACTTCACTCCTGGGTGCTTTTGGCAGCCGGTCCGTATAACTGTCGGGGGGGAAGCTGCGCCCCTGCCTGCGCTCCGGGCCGGTAGAGGTCCGAGTCTTCGGATAAGTTCGGGTTGTAAAAGGGATCGCCTGCGTCCATCAGCCATTGCCAGCGCTTTTTAAATGCTTCGATATCCTCGCTCACGTGGGTTCGCCGCCGGGACACCAATTCAGCATGGCGCACACGGGCAAACGGCGTGTATATAGTACTATATCCCTGCTGCCCGGCCCGCAAACAGAAATCCAGATCGTTGCATTCCACCCGCAAGCTTTCATCCAATCCACCGAGCGAACTGAAAACCGTCCGAGGAACCATGGCGCAGGCAAAGGTCACAGCCGAGCATTCGCGCACCACACTGCCGAAGCCGTGGTAGCTGTTTTCCAGTCGCCGCAAGTAGCGAAAAGCATGCCGCGCCCCGGTGCCTTGGCGGACCAGAAACATTCCGGCGTGCTGAATCATTCCCCGTGGATAAACCAGCTGGCATCCCACGACGCCGGTTTGAGGCACCTGGGCCTGCTCCAATAGCGTTTCGATCCAGTCCGGCGTCAGGATTTCGGTGTCGTCGTTGAGAAAAATAAGGTAATCACCCCCGGCCTGGGTGGCGGCCAGATTGTTCATGCGCGAATAGTTGAACACTTCCGGGTAGGGTACGCGCGTTATCTGCAGACCTTTCGGAATTTCCCGGTCCGCCCGGCCGCCGGGGCTGTTGTCCACCAGGATGATTTGGACGTTACGATAAGTCGTGCGACGTTGGAGCGAGGTAAGACATCGTTTGAGCAATCCCCGCCGGCGCAGGGCGGTTAGCAACAAAATACTGACCAAGGGTTGATCCGCCAGATGCCGGCGGGCGCGAAAGGTCCCCGGCAGTTGGAGTGGAATGATTTCCCCTGTAATATTTCGCCGCGCCAGGGTATCGGCTAAAACCTTCCGGCCCCGGTCCTGTTGCCAAATCCGTTTCCCGAAGGGTTGATACAGGACCGCGGGTACGTGTCTGACAACCTGTGGATGGTCCGTGCACTTGAGCAGAAGATCGTAAACGCCCTCGGGGGAACAGCCGTAAGGTCCCAGGTCGATGCCGGTTAGGCGTTCGCGTTTCACTAGAAAAAAACCGCCGATATAATTCATGCCCAGCAGCAGCCGGGGAGACCAGTCCGGCTTGAAAAACGGTTGTGCCCCGGCCGGCCGGGTTATGTCCATTTCATCGCAATAAATGAGATCAGGCAAAGCGCCCATGACTGGCAATACCAGCTTGGTCAAGGCTTGGGACGTAAGCGTATCGCCGGCCTGCAGTAAGCCGATATAATCCCCGCTTTGCCAGAGGCGGGCCAATTCGGAAACCGGAATGATTTCCGTTCTGTGGTTGGTCGGCAGGGGATATGTCAGTGTTGTCAGGCGATCGCGTTCTAAGCCTGGCGCGTATACCAGCACCAATTCCCAATTCGGATAGGTTTGCTGCGCCAGGGCGGTTAGTGTTTTTGGCAAGTCCGTCAGAGTTTCCGGAGTCACATGCACAGCAAGTCGAATCAAGGTCCCGGCGAACAAAGCCGTCACGTCTCTGGTTTCGGTCGAGACCCGATTGGAATGGCGAGTACCCGGCTGCCCCAGTGCATACGCCACCCGGTCTTCAATGAGAGCATATTCTCTTTGCCAGAGGTATCTCAGGCAGGCGGATACCCGGCTAAAACGGAACTGGCTAAGCAAGGCGAGGGGACGCCGTATCAGCCACAGCAGCAGCTTGGCCAACAGCCGCCGCAGCGAACCCGGCGGAAACAATCTGGAAATCCAAGGATGAGCGCCTGGGCGCATGGAATGACTAACCCCTTATCTTTCTTCGACCTCCCAGATATCCCAGAGCCTGGCCGGAAAACGGATGTCATCGCCCTTGCTGGCTTCCAGGGTCGAGGTGGAAAAAAACATGATTTTGGTGTCCGGCATTAAGGAGTCGTCAATCGCAATACCGCCGGCTATCAATTTCGGTTTACCCATCGTGCTTTCCTCCCTGGTTCAGGCTCATAAGCCGTCTTCCCGACAGAAACGATCCGTATCCAGATGATAATCCTCCGGCTGGTGCCGGCGAAACCCGTTCCCGCGCAAGCGGTCCAGCAGGTCAGTGACCACGCGTTCCGAGGCTTTCCGGCAGTAGGATATCGTACACCAGAAAATCATGGTCTGCTTCGGCCAACGCATCCGTGATAGCTCCGCCCAGATATCCAGCTCCTCCCACGACGAGTATTTTCATAGAATCCTCAAGGTTTACAATAGATTTTCAAGGGTGAGTATAGCATACCGGGTAAAAAACACAATCACATTCTCTGGGCAGGTTCTATAAAGATGTTTATTTTAAGCCTTTTTCTCGAACAAGCGCAGCCGGATCCCCTCCGGTTGGTCCGGGGACAACCCCGGTTCCAGACCGTGCGCAGGTTTTCCCGCGCGCGTTCACTCAGCCGTCGCAGAGCTTCCAGTCCTGGGAGCGGTATGGGGGCATGGCAGGTTCCTTTCTGCGAATTACCCGATTCGGCTCGCGCCTCTACTTTCGGGGCACATGGCAAACCGCTGTCAGATTGATTCCCAAATCAACGGTCCCCGGTCGGACCTCGCGGAAATGGGCGCGCAACAGATTTAACAGGATCCGGGAGGTGAACTTGCTGGGGTGCACGTCGGGCAGGTAGGGTTTAAAGTCCTGGCAAAAAAAGCGGTTGTAGGTGTTTTCCACCAACCAGGTCAGCACACTGCCATAGTTGGGTGTGGTCAGCACAAAACGACCGTCCGGCTTCAGGACCCGGCTGACTTCGCGCACCATGGTTTCCGGCTCTTTCACGTGCTCGATCACTTCCCGCATGACCACCATATCGAATGCGCTGTCCGCGAAAGGCAATTGATAAAGATCAGCCAGGCGGTATTTCCGGCGGGGATATTTTTTTTGGCAAAACACGATGGCGCCATCCTGGCAATCCACGCCCGTGTATTGGATGTGCTGATCAAGCCCGGGTTCCAGCCAAATGCTTAAACCGCAGCCGCCGTCCAGCACCATGGCGCCGGGCGGCAGTTTCCGGACCTCGGTTTGGATGAAGTGATTCAAATGCCGGTGATGGATCCCCACCGGGTTCCAGCGGCTGTGCAGGCGCCGCTGAAGTTTAACCAGGTACTCCGAATAATATCGACTTTCCAATTCAACCTGGGGTGTGCCCATCTTTGGTTGCTCCTCGCCTTCCGGGATTCGAGCAGTCGCTTGTCTGCCGGAAATGATAAACACATGCGGCCGGCACTATCCAGGCGCCTTTGCCGGCTGCCGTGATTACTGTTTCTCCGGCCCTTCCTGCCGGCTATACACGGTGTAGCCGGCGTCCGAAATTTCCTCCCGCAAGCGGGAAAGAAATTCGGGATCGTAATATTTTGCGCAATCCGGTGTTGCGACGGCCGGCATGATCAGGTAATCGAATTGCCCGGTCTGGAAAACCGCGGTATACAATTCGTCCGCCGTGCGGGGTTCCAACAGCATCTCCACCCGGGTTCGGTAATGGTACCACATCAAGGTTTCCGCGCGGCCATCCACAAAATATAAAAACGGGGTCATGCCGACCAGCAATACCCGAGTGTTCCGGCCGAATTTGGCGTTGGCAAAATCAAATACCTTTTTAACGTTCAGGTGATACTGCAAATGGGTGTCCTCATATTTCCCGGTGAGGGCCGCTTTCACCGGATAGGGCGAGGAGAAATTGATCAGGCTAAGTTGCATCGCAAGGTTAATCATAAAAACGAGCGCACACAGGACAGCCACGGAAATCCGCAGTATTTTACGGTTTCCCATGAACCGTATAACCTTATCCACGGTCAATCCCAACAACAGGGCCCCTACGGGTAAAATGGACACAAAATACCGAATATAAGGATTGGTAATTTTAATCCAAAGGGCCACGGCCAAGACAAATATGCTGACCAACATGATCATCCGGGATCGATTTTCTTCTTTCCAAAAAAGCAGCGGCCATAGCGGCACCAACACGAAAAAGCCTATCCCAAAAGCCAGATTCATGTTTTCGACGTACTGGGTTCCCCGAAAAGTAATGTCATACAGAAACTTCCAAGTCAGGGGGTGCTGCCAGCGCGTGTCGGCGAAATTCTCTTTGGGCAACCAGTCGGACTGAAAAAGACCGTTAAAATAAGGAAAGAGCGGATTGCCGGACAAAATATAATTATGCAGCCAGACCGTGGACACGATCAGTAAAAAGACAGCGCCTCCCCAGAAAAATGAGGGGAGCAGCCGGTAGTCCCTGTCCCGGAGCAACCGGCGAGCGGTAACCGACAGCAGCACGAGTCCGATGGGTATGATCATCAAAATGGCGTGTTGTTTGTATAAATAGGCCACCCCGGCCGCTATGAAATAAAACATGACTTCGCGCGGGTTTGGGCGCTCAAGCACCCGAAACATGATTGTGAGGAGAACGATGGCGGAAAATAACTGGAAAGAATCGATAAAGACAGCGCCCATTTGCCACAATACAAACGGCGTCGTTACCAGGGCGACCAGGGTCCAGCAGGCGGGCCCGGCCCCGAAGCGATCCCGTGCCATTTTTTCCAGCCAGGTAAACCCGAGGAAGAAAAGCGCAAAATTGAACAGCCGTATCGCGTATTCGCCTCCCAGCATAAAAACCGCCGTATAGGCGCCTCGCGGGATGACTGCCGTGTCCAGGGTAACCACTTCGCGGGGATGAAAAACGAAATAACCGTTCAACAACACGGATTTCGCATAATTTAAATGGACGATCAGGCCGTCCCACAAGTAAAACGGGACCAACGCGTAAACCAGGTAGAAGATTCCGGATAACAGCAATACGCTTTGCCCCGGGCTAAGGGACCACTCCGTTTTACGCATCAGCCTGGCGCGCACGGCCAGGGGCTTCCCGAACACCATGATCAGGGCAATCCCGGCCAACCAGTATCCCAACCGGTAATTTATTTTAAAATGCATGGCAATCCACACCAGGAAGCCCAGCACACCGAGTCCCAGGAAAAAAGCCAATACCAGCGCCGTTGGATCCTGCGCCGCGGAATCTTTGCCGAATAAACTTGAATATAAAAAGAGCCCGGCCGCCGCGCAGGCCAGGATGAAAAGGAGGACAGCCAAGAGCGCGAGGCCTTTTCCGGATATGATAACCATGACCGGAATAAGCCCGGCCAGCCAAACTCCGCGCCGCAGTTTGATTTCCAGGATTAAAAATACAGGCAAAAGTATTGCCAGCGTCACTCCGGCGTACATGAGGGACGTCCAATTTAACAGTGTCTTTTGCAGGAATATCTGATAACCGGCAAATGCCATCAATAAACCCAGCAAGCTTACCACTCCCACTTGCCATCCGGTTTGCATGTTTTGCCAGCGCATAGTCTTTCCCGTCCTTGAAAAATAATATCAACCCTGACCGCGCGGTCGGCCGCGCCTTTACGAACGAAGCAGGTTTTCCTCGATCAAATCGGCCGGTCGTTCGGATTGTACTCCCAGTTCTGCATATGAACTTGTATACCCGTAGTGCTGGCTTTTTAACAAAGCCATAAAATTTTCATATGAATTCGGCAGCTTCACTCCGAGGCGCTCCGCGGTTTTCAACAACCCTTTTGACATCCCCACTGGAACCGGAAAAGCCCAGCCCCGGGCGTGGCGCAGACGCCTGATAAGCCTGGTCATTTCCCACAGTCCCAACCGGTCGGGATGAAAAAGGTTAAGTACTCTTCCGGCCGGCAAGGATTCGAACCGGTTAATGACCTGAAATACGCTTTCCATGTCAGTCAGGGCGAGTTTGACGGCATCACC
Source organism: candidate division FCPU426 bacterium (assembly GCA_030619365.1). Lineage (GTDB taxonomy): Bacteria > Oederibacteriota > JAAXVQ01 > JAAXVQ01 > JAUVAV01 > JAUXBQ01. The sequence continues at coordinate 8,015 of JAUXBQ010000102.1, forward strand.
ACCCAAAACCGGAACCAGCTTTCCCCGAGCCAGAAATTGCGCAAGCTTATAAAAGCTGCCGCCTGGACCGATCACCAGGCCGGGTCTTAAAATCAATTCCTCTTGGTCGATAAAAAACCTTTCCAGGCTGTACTTGGTCTGGCCATATTCCGAAGGTGCACTGGCATGGGCGGAATAGGAAGTCAGAAATAATTGCCTGCGGACTCCCGCCTGCTTGGCTTGTTGGAACCATAGTTTGGTGCCACTAATATTTTTCGGCCCGCTCTCCCGGGACATATCATGCGCGGCATGCACGACCAAATCGGTATTTTGAAATATCGCCGAGGACACTTCCCCACCCAAGCCGGCCAATTGAAAATCATTTAAAGGACCTGCACCCGGCTGAACGTCAATGCCGCCTACGGTCTGGCCGGTTTCCTGGAAGCGCCTGGCCAGCTCTCCGCCGATAAATCCGCTGCTGCCGGTTATAACAATTTTCATGTAAAAACCAACTCTCTTTTATTCATGCCACTATTGTCCGGAACACGCTGTCCGCTCTTCATCATATTTTCATACACTTAAACATGCATGAAATGAACGCGAGCAGGTCATTTCCATGGTTAATTAGCAACTTTTGTATTTGCGTATCCGAGAACAAGACGATTTTATCACGCTTATATTGTAAAAACATGTAAAAATACTTTCGGTCGCCATGGCATCATCTCATTTCAGCCGTAAGCTCAATTTACCCTGACA
>JAUXBQ010000121.1 GCA_030619365.1 candidate division FCPU426 bacterium
ATATCCACGCTCACCAGGGCGTCCTTGGACAGGGCAAATCGGAGACTGCTGGAAGTCAAAGCCTCATTGCCGCTTTCCAGCCCGGCCAGCGGCGAAAATTCATCCGGTTCCACATCGGCTTGTATCAGGATAAGCGGCGAAGTCAACTGGATGCTTTGGGCGGCCTGGGCATATCCCCGGTTGTTATGCCCCACCGCGGTCAATACAAAGGTATAGGGACCATTGGGCACCATGGCGTCATAGGGGTCTTTTCCGTCCCAGGTGAATTGCTGCTTGGGTTTGATAAAATATTTGGTCACGACATTGCCGCTGGTCTCAATCTGTCCGGCAATATTGATCCAGCCCGCATGTTCCTCTGTCAAAGGATCGCCGTTGTTGTAGAGGTCAAAAGAAACCCATTCGCCCGTGGTGGTAAAATCAAAGCCATTGAGGCCACTCTCAGCATGATCCAGGCTGTCGGCCAGGCATTCGAAGCTGATGCAATCCGAGGTCTGGTAGGTGATGCCCTCTTCATTGTCCCTGTCGAACACAAGGTTCGTAACTTTGCACAGGCCGTCGGTTTTCAAGATTCCGGCAAACCGGTAGGCGTTCCACGTATTGGAATCGCCGTCGCCGTTTATGCGCAAATGCCACGCGTCCTGGTCCTGCCACACGTAAATACCGCAGGAAGCGCTGTCCTGGTTGATGGGGATCACGGTCTCAAATGGCGGATGGGCATCCACTTCCCTGTCATTTACATTCAACTGGGTCTGATGATTTACCTGGTAATTGTTTTGGTCGAATATGGTCAGGCTGATATCGGCTTGGTTGACATCCTGGAGGGTCAGATCAAACGGAATGGGCAATTCAGGAACCAGGGTGAAATCATGCGTTGGCGGCGGATTGGCGAACTGCAGGGTGATCATGGGATTCTTGGCATTGGGATCATAGTCCGGATCCTGCGGGTCCAGGACGCCCTTGTCAACCAGGACATAGGCGGTATCCAGCATGAAAGTCCCGGCTATTGACTGGCCCGAGGCATCCATTGTGTCTTGTTCCAGGGCAACCAGCAGGAGCGTATATTGTCCGTCCCCCAGGGTTTGCGTATGCCAGTATCCCAGCACGCCGTTATTGTCCACCGCCCGCAAGGACACATATTTTTCCGTCTCGCTTTTTCTATTGATCACCGGCACTTCCACGCCAACGGTCTCCCAGGCGGACAAACTGTCCAGGGTTTCCGGTACCAGGGCTTGCCCGGCCTGGTAATACAACCGGTATTCCCTGAACTTGGATTGGTTAGTCCGTATGGGGTCCTTGGCAATTCCGCGAATCACGACCGTGTTGTAGAGCTTCTCATCCGAATCATCCGGGTAGCTGATATGGGGCGCGACCCCGTCTTTGATGAAATCCGCGTACTTGGTCACACGGCTGCCGTGGCTATCCGTGGCTGTGATCACATAAGCATACCGGCCCATGGGAACCGGCAGCGATGTCTGTTCGCCGATCCCGTCGAACAGCACGGAATGGGTCTCAACTTTTACTAGTGGATCTGTTAATACGTCTTCAGGATCATAGGTTCTGACCGTACCGAGGTCATCCTTTTTAACCACCTTGACTTCCACGTTGACCGGATCTCCCTGAAATTCCGGGATGTCATCCTCCTGGCTGATGGTGTAATAGAGATTCACCTGGCCGGTGTCCCCGCCCAGCACATAAGGCTGCACGTAAAAATCGGTCACCTGCGGAGGCTTTCGGTCTACGATGATATGATCAATGGAGACCATGGCGCCCACGTTGCCCGCGTCGTCCTTGGGAATAAGCATCAGGGTGTATTCGCCGTCCGGGATGTTCATGAACGGATTGGTCAAGTCCCAGGCAAAGTAGTTGTCCGCGTTGGTTTCGTAGACGGGATCGTTGTTATCATCCACGTCCACCACGCGCCGGTTTTCCGCATACGCGCGCTGCGCGCTGGTATAGGACAGACGCTTGGTTTCATTGTACATGACGAACCTGACCGAACAATCGCCGTTTACCCGGTACTTGACATAAAATCCGTTGAAATCATTGGTAATTTGCTTGTCCGTGATTGGCGTTTGGCTAAGGTCCATTTTAAGCAGCGCAAGACCCGAATCGATAACAGGCGGCGTAAGGTCGATTTTAAAGGGTTTGACCTGGCTGCCCGGATTGCCGGCCAGATCTTCGGTCTCAATGACCAACTCGTAGTTTCCTTCGCTCACGAGCATGGGCACAGGAAAGGAATCCGTATTGGTCTTGTAATCCCAATTGAGCAGGGTCGATCCTTTGGACCGGGTCTGCATAAACTCGGAATAAACCACGATATTGCCGGGTACCTGCTGGATGGTAATCCGGGTGTTGCTGAGCAGGGGCGAGAGATTGTCTTCGATTTCATACCGCACTTTCAGGTTCTCCGGGGCGTCCGGGTCCGTGTGCGTGAATTCGAGATTATCCGTCATTTTGATATCTACTGTGGGCGCCTCGTCGTCAAAGTAAAAACCCCAGGCGCTCTGGCTTTCCTTGTCCACCTCGTCCTTGGCTTTGAGCAAAATGGTGTAGTAACCGTTGCTTAAGTCCGCTTCTTGGGAATCCAGACGGAAGGTCAGTTTTTCCGGTGTGACGCTCAGGATTTCCGTATCTATTTCCTCTGCCGTGTCCTCGGATATTTTTTGCATGGTTACGGTAATATTTCCTTCAGGAATGCTGTTGTTGATGTCCGTGTTGTAGATGATGGCGGACATAACCGGCCTTTTTTCCTTTATAAAAGCCTCGTAAGAGGGGTAATCCGGCGCGATCTGAATGGGCATCATGTCCAGGTTGATCTGGAAGACCTGCCTGGCAACGCCGCCGTACTTGTTTTCCGCGATCATGACCACGGTGTTGATGCCTTCCAGCAGGTTGATCGGCCTGGCAGAGGAGGTATACAACTGGAAGATCCCGTCCTGGGTGACCGGAACATCCCAGAAAGGTTCGTAATTAAAGGCAACTTTCAGCTTGCAAAACGCAACATTGCTGTCCTGGATAATTCCGCGCATGCCCACATAGGGTTTTTCAATGCTGATTCTGCCGATATCCTGAACTTGATTGTCTTTGGTCAGCATGTACAAGCCAATTCCCGGGTGCGAACGGGGCGCGACAACGCAATCTTGCAGGGGCTTGCCGTTTACTTCCAAACCGAATATTTTTGGTCTTTCCGTGGATATAAGCCTGGCGATGTCCTCGCTGGCATTGGGCCCGGAAAAATGCCAGCCTTTAACCTCCACTTGTTTTTCAACGGTCTGGGGTGTGTCCTGATTGAGCCCCATAAGGCGGCTCAAGGCCAGGGGCGAACCTTCGGTGACACCGTCCGTATTGATGACATAATCAGTGGCCAGATACGCCAAGGCGCCGACAATGATCGCGCCGGGCAGGCCGCCGGGAATGGTGACGTTTAAGGGTGGAATCCAGGATATGAGCTGGTTCAAGTCCGGCAGATTGGTCAGGATGAATGATTTCACTTCCCGGCGCAGCGGAATCTGAATTTTTTCCCGCAGCAAACGGTCCACTTCGCTGTTGACCCAGCGGATCGGCATTTTGCGCAGGTCTTCCAGGGGAATGAACAATTTCTCGATCTGCTTGTCCAGGGCCGTATAAAGCTGATCCACATCGCGTGTAGCCGGTATTTCTACAATAATAGCGTTTTTTTGATTGTTGACCACGGTAGTAATGTTGTTTTGTATGTTGTCTATAACGGCAATCAGGGCGTCAAAGTCATTTTCAATTTGAGCAGTCGGGATCCAATTGCTAATCTGATTAGCGATCAGGCCGCTGACCTTGTCCTTGGTTTGCTCGCCGAAAGCATCCTGGATAACCTTGCCTACGTCGTTTTGCAGGGGATGTTGCAGGAAATCGTTCAAATCATTGATGCTGCCTTGATTCATCTGGTCCTTAAGGTCCTTAATTGGCTTTTTGAACCAATCAGCCGCATCTGCCGTTGGACTAGTGATGTATTTTTCCACAAATTCATCCACTGCCTGGGAAACAACCTGGTCATAGGCAAGAAAACCAGTTCCGGTTTGAGCAAGCAGGTCTTCCATCCTTTTGCGAACTTCCTGTTTGACGGCATCTTTGACCCACATGTCAAACATGAGTTCCCTTTCCGCGTTTTCCAGAACTTCGGTAATTTTATTTTTTATGGGTTTGAACACGGACCGTTCCAGCTCCTCTTCCAGCTTGCTGGTTAATATCTCGGCCACTTCCTCGTTAATGTTGTTGTAAGTTTTACTCTGCAGGTCAAAAAGCCTGACGCTCGTATATTGACCGCTGGCGCCCAGAGCGGCAAAGGCCGCGACGATGCCTACCTGAATCCCACCCATATCAGGCCAGAGCCGGGTGACCACGCTGGCCGTAGGGATGCCGATGTCCTCGGTGTCGAAACGATTAAGATCTTTCATAAAACCCGAACCGGACTGGAAGTTTGCAGCATAATCAAAACGCCCCAGGGCCAGGCCGATGATATTGAGAGGATTGATTACCAGGTCATTGCGGTTGCTTTGGCGCAGGAAAGAGAGAAAGCTCAGGTCAGGTCCGTAATCCCCCCACTGATTTTCCAAATTGGTGAGCATTTCATTCAATCCCAGTTTTTCCAGCCAGGGCACAACCGGTGAAAATAGCAGGTTAAGGGCATAGGATTGCGTGGCCATGGGCAGGCTGTTGACTCCCCGCACCGGCGTGCCGATGGTGACGAGCTTGGCGATTTTATCAATGGGCGTGTTTTCCTGAAGATATTTCTTGGCCAAATGCCCGGCTTCTCCCCAGGCCATGAGGGTGACTTTTTCGCTCTGGGTCCGGACATAATTATCAATTTGTTTTTTAATGGAGTCCAGTTGCAGGTCAATGCTACCCCATTTTTGCTCTCCAAATATATTTCCCATGCGAAAGTCAATGCCGCCGCTTATTTCCCCGAGCCCGTCGAAAATCCCGCCCAGGCCGCTCAGGCTGCCGAAAAGATTGCGCAAGCCGCCGAACTCAATGCCGCCCAGGGAGAAGAGGCTCGGCAGCATGAAATTGAGGTTGCTGGTGTCGCTGTTGACCTGGATGTTTTGGGACGTCTCCGCGGTCGGGTTGTTTTCATGCGTGGTTTCGTGCGGATTCACGCTAAAGGAATGGGTATTGTCGCTCGTGCCGTTGCCATAGGCGTTTTCCGCGTAGATCTCGATGTTCACATTGCCGTAAACATGGTCACCTTGTTCATCTTCTGCATTCCATTTAAATATTAGTCTTTGATCCGGATTAACTTCTACATCCTCAACAGGTTGGCCCTCTTCCCGCAAATTTATAAAATCAGGCGAGCCCGGACCGGTTTTTATATACTTGAAATACCAGGTTTTTAGAGGTTGGCTGTTTTGCACCAAACGAACATGCAAACGGAATAAATGGCTTAGGGAATCAGTGACGTTAATGCTCATAAATTGCGTGGCAGGCGAACATTCAATGCTGCTTTCGGGATTCGCAGTGGTTTGGGTTTTCTCATCGCTGAATTGCACGGTTTTTGTATAATTTTGAATTTCTTCATTCCCGGCCGCGTCCATGAACGTTATCGTTGGCGCAAGCAAGTCAACTTTACCTGACAATCCGCTGAAATCCAGTTCAGCCGACCACTTGGTTTTGTCATCTTCTATGTTGTCATCTGTTTCTTGAACAGCATTTGCTTTAACCGAAATACTTCCATCAGTGTTTTTCACTTCTACCATCGGCGGCATCTCGGGATTGATGTGTTTTTCATCAATCTCGAATTTGAATTTGTATTTACGATTGCCGAGGAGGTATTGGGTTTCATTTGTTTCAACCGTGGTGTTGTTGCTGATGCCGTTGTCGTCATTATTATTGCTGCTGCGGATTACTTCAAGAGTAGTTATAGTCGGCTTTTTAAGGTCAACGGTCAGTTTGTATCTGCCATAAGTTTTATCTTCTCCATTGGGAAGTGATTCTCCACCTGAGGCATTTTTATCATTGTCGTCCCTTTGGGCGGTCAGAATAATTTCAATCTGCTCTCCATCCACAAATCCCAGACTGCCGATATTGATGGTCTTGCCCCAGGTAAAATAGGGTATTTCCTTCTTCTCTCTTTGCAATACTCGTATGGGAGACTGCGATCCATTGACTTCCGGAGCCGGATCAGGAGTGGGGGCGGGGGTTATTTCAAACACCTGGGTTTTATAAAGATTGTAGATTTGCTCACGATTTGCATCTATGTATTTCAAAGGCAATAGGCTATCCAAATCAATCGTTATTTTTTTGTTATTGTTATTGGTTATTTCGACCCTAGGTTTTTTGGGGCTGGCATCTATCTTGCGGTTGAATTGCACAGGCAGCTTTATGTCATCGTTGTTTACACACGCCTGCGAATCCGTGGTTTTATTGAACTGTGGAGTATTATTGATTTTTGTCCATGTTCCGTCCAAAGCGTTTCGGAACATATCATTTTTAACCTGCTTGACAATCATCCGCTCAACCGCGACGTCCTTGGTCTTGTCAACTTTGATGTCATATTCTTTTTTAAATATCTTGGTGCCGTTGACATTTTTAGCCACAATTATTATTTTGCCGTTTTCCAATTCTTCTTCTGTAAGGTCCTGTATTTTATGAATACTATTGCTTCTGCCGGTCCCCTCCGCATTCCAGGGATCATCTTTGTCCCAATCTGCATAAAGAAGGATATCCAGACCGCAAGGTACTTTTGGGCTATCTCTTTGATCTATAGGATATAACACTTGGTAATATCCTGTTTTATCCCAGGTTTTCGAATAGTATGTGCCTATGCCTGTTATTGAATTATAACCTGATTCAATACTTGTATTTATTGGAGACCCGGGCGTATACGGTTTTGTGGCAAGATTTGTTGGCACTCCACCAAAACTAAATTGCTGTATCAGATGTGCATCATTTTCTTCTTTATAGTATATTTTTACCTCTTCTAGATCAGACTGACCTTCTGTAACAGGATCACCATAGGAATCAATGAAGACCCTTAAAAAAAGACTTTGAGGGTCTTCCGGAAAAACGGTCATGTTATTTCTTTGCCGTTCGTGATATTTCCCATTTCTGATTTTGTCCCCTAATAACCGAATGTCATATTCTGTTTCCCGGTGGGGAATGTTATACATAGGGTTTAAATTAACACCAAATCCCGAGTCTATATGCAAATGTACCGGGTATTCTTTGCCATCTAATACCCAAGTAACAACTCCGTTTATAGTTTTTTTCTCCCAGCCACCGGAATTCCCGACCGCACCGATCCAATGGTGGGTTAATAAATTTAGTATATTTCTTGTAACCGCATCCTTTCCAGTTCCCTTTTGTTTAACAAATGAATCGGCATCAGTTGGATAACGCACCTTTTTATTTGGTACTGATCCAATAATATAATCAACGATCCTGTTTTCTTTGTCTTCCCATACAATTATCACATTATTATTGTTAGTCTCATCTTTTTTAAATGAAAAAGCAGGATCAGTATTATTATTGTTATTAGCATCAATAAAAAGATAGTTATTAGTACCGTTATATGTAATCCCTTTAACAATATAGGGAATACTTCCTTTATATACATAGTCATTATTAAACAAATGCAGGTAGCGATATTGCCGTTTTTTATCATCAGACTCGATAGTAACATAAATTAAATTAGAATCCTCTGATTGAGCAACTTGAAGCACCTTACAATTTTCCAATGTCTTTGCGCCACGACCTTCAGGAATAGGCAAATCTATTGCTTTGTGATAATTAGGCGTGCTCCCCAATAACCTCGGACCAAAATCATCTGTAAATCTTGTGCTTATTGTTTCAATCGGGAAGACCCTGCCAGCGCAGAGGATCAATGTTAAATTTATCAGAAATTGTATCCTAAGCAGTTGTCGAATCATAA
>JAUXBQ010000173.1 GCA_030619365.1 candidate division FCPU426 bacterium
AAAAACCCGCGTCCATTGCAGCACGTCCACCCGGAACCAAATTTCATCCGGGCCGGGAATTGGCTTGAAATCCCCAGGCAGCAGGTGTTTCACCCGTGCCCAGGGGATTAAATAGAAGAGGGAGATGCCGCGGCCAAAGCAATCGAGCGGAGCGGGCGGAATTTTCCAGGGCTGCTTGGGCAGACGCAGGGGTTCAGGCGTGTACTTGGCTTTCAATTCTCCGGCCGGCTGGGTTTGACGTTTTTTCAGGCCGGGCGCGGTGTCCGCGGCCGGCCTGACCGCCCACACCTGCGCAACACACAGCCCGCACCAGGCCAGGCCGAGACAGGCGATGATGACGAATTTCAAGCCGCCCTTGCGGGCAGTCCGTGGTTTTCGCGCCAAAAAGCTGTTCAGCATGGAAAGGGCCCGTCCTTCTAAAGACTAAGCCAGTGTAGCATATTTAAAATCCTTTTTTTCAAAATAATCCTGTGACCTTTCCCTCGGGCGTTAAATCAATCTGGTTGCCGGCCGGCTGGGAAGGCAGTCCGGGCATGGTGCGCATGTCACCCAGCAGGGGGTACAGGAACCCGGCGCCCACCGAAGCCCGAATGTCGCGGACCGGCACCCTAAAACCCCGCGGACGCCCCTTGAGCTTGGGATCATGCGAGAGGGAGAGATGGGTCTTGGCCATGCAGATGGGCAGGCGGTCGTATCCAAGTTCGGTGTACTGCGCGACTTTTTTTTCGGCCGCCGGCAGGTAATCCACGCCCTCCGCCCCGTAGATGCGGGTGGCAATGATTTCGAGTTTCTCCTTGATCGAGGCTTCCAGGGGATAGAGAAATTTGAACTGCTTGGGCTGATCGGCCGCGGCCACCACGGCCTCGGCCAGCGCCCGGCCGCCTTCACCCCCCCGGGCGTGAACTTCCGAGGGCACAGCGGACACGGCGCCGAAGGACAAGGCCTGGGTGCGAACCAGTTCGATCTCCCGGTCATGGTCCGTCGCGAAACGGTTGATGGCCACCACCACGGGCACCCCGTGCTGCCGGACCGCCTCAATCTGCTGCTGCAGGTTTTCGCAGCCCCGGATCAGCGCCTCGTCGTTGGGCGCGGCCACCACTTTGGGATCCAGGGGCCGGCCGGGCCGGACCTCGAAGGCACCACCGTGCATTTTCAGGGCCCGGATGGTGCAGGTCATAATCACCGCGTCGGGCGTGAGGCCCGAGGCGCGGCACTTGATGTTCATGAACTTCTCGCACCCGCAATCCGCTCCAAATCCGCTCTCGGTCACGACGTATTCGCCGAGACGCAGCGCCATTTGATCCGCAATAATCGAGGAATTGCCGTGCGCGATGTTGGCAAAGGGGCCGGCGTGCACGAATACCGGGGTGTGCTCCAGCGTCTGCATGAGCGTGGGCATGATCGCGTCTTTCATCAGCACGGCCATGGCGCCCGCGCATTTCAAGTCTTCGGCCGTGACCGGTTTCCCCGCGCGGGTGGTCCCGATCACGATCGCGCCCAGGCGGCGGCGCATGTCCTGCAAATCCTTGGCCAGCGCCAGGATGGCCATCACTTCCGAGGCCACGGCGATGTCAAAGCCGGTCTCCCGCGGGTAGCCGTTTTCCTTGCCGCCCAGCCCCACCACGATCTGCCGCAGGGCCCGGTCCGAAATGTCGACCACGCGGCGCCAGGTCACGGACAAAGGATCGATCTCCAACGAATTGCCGTGCAGCAGATGGGAGTCGATGTAAGCGGCCAGCAGGTTGTTGGCCAGGGAGACCGCGTGAATGTCGCCGGTGAGGTGCAGGTTGAAGTCTTCCATGGGGATGACTTGTGAGTACCCACCGCCGGCCGCTCCGCCCTTGATCCCGAACACGGGTCCCAGGGAGGGCTGGCGGATGCAGGTCACCACTTTTTTTCCGATCTTGGCCAGGGCCTGGGAAACACCGAGGGTGGTCACGGTTTTGCCTTCGCCCAGAGGCGTAGGGGTCATCGCGGTCACGTCGATGTATTTTCCCAGGGGCCGGTTGGCCAGCTGTGCCATGACCTCGAGCCGGACTTTGGCCTTGTGATTCCCGTAGAGTTCCAACTGGTCCGCGGGCAGCCCCAACTGGCCGGCGATTTCCAGGATCGGACGCAGGTCCGCCTGCTGCGCGATCTCCAGATCACTCGCAATTTTAGTGGTGGTCTTGGTGGTCATGACAAGCTCCCTTGCCTTCAGGCTGGAATTCCGTGGTCTGGGCGGCATCCGGCACTTGCCCGGCATTCGCGGGCAAAGCCCGGCGAATGCCGGGCACGACGGGTATTACACGATGTTCAACCGCTTCGAATAAAAAAAACCGCGCTAAACATTTAGCGCGGTTTAGGTTCCATCACGGAAGCCTTGCACATCAGGCGGAGCCTCCGCGCGCTCACTTTCTTTTCTTTTTGGTCGAACGCTTCTTCGGGGCTTTCTTCGGTGGCGCGGCCGTGGGTTGGGGCGCCACCTGTTCTTGGGCTGGCGGAATCGGCGGGGCCTGGTTCCGCATAAGGCGGATTTTTCCGCCGATCTTTTTCTCGGTTTCCATGCGCAGGAGAATGTTCTCCAAATGCTTTCTGATCCACTGGCTCTTTTCCTGCTTAACGGCCTGTTTGAGGATGGGCTCGACGTCCGGGGTGCCGATCTCATCCAACGCGATCACCGTGGCCCAGCGCACGCGCTCGGCGCTGTCCCGCATCAGCGGCTTGAGCATTTGCACGGCCTGTTTCCCCTTGAGCCGTCCCAGGGCGCTCACCGCTTCCTCGCGCACCGATTCGTCCTGGGAGGTCGACATCTGCTTCACGATGTTCAAATGACTTCTCGTGACGGCCCCGGCCAGAGCATGCGCGGCGGCCGCGCGCACGGTCGCGCCTTCCGCCTTGAGCAGCGGCACCAGGGCCTTTACGCCCGCGGGCGTCCGCAAGCGTCCCAGGGCCAGGGCGGCTTCCCGGCGCGTGGTACTTTCCTTGTCGCGCAGGGCCCGGATGAGCACGCTCTCCGCGCGGGTGTCGCCGATGTTCCCCAACGCCATGACGGCCGCGCGGCGCACAAAATCATCGCGATTCTGCGACGCCGCGATCAGATCCGGCACCGCACTCTTGGCCTTCATCCGGCCCAGGGCCATGGCCGCGTCTCCCTGCAGCATCGGGATCCCGGATTTTAAAGCGGCGATGATCTTTTGGGTGGCCACGGGCGATTTAAACTTGGTTAAAACCCAAATGGCCCGGCGCCGCACCACGACTTCCTTATCGTCCATGGCTTTCAGCAGATCCGCCAGTACGACCTGCTCGGGCAATTTCCCGATCGCCAGCACCGTTTGCTCGCGCACAGTCACGGACTTATCCTTTAAAAAAGGTTTGACGACGAAGTATTTATCTTTCCCGCCCAGGCTGGCGGTGGTAAAAATGGCCGCGGCCCGGACGCGATCACTCTGGTCCTCGAGCAGGGGCTCCACCTGGTCCAATTGGGAAGCGTCTCCCCAAGCGCGCATGGAAATCAGGGCGTTTTCCCGCACGCGTTCATCGGGATCACTCAAGGCCTTGAGCAACTGGGGGATGACGGATTTATCGCCTACGCCGCCCAGCGACATCACTGCTTCGCGCCGCTGGACCGCGTCCTTGGAGACCAGCATGCGCGAGTACTTGTTCATCATCATTTTACGTTTGTTTTCCCAGGAACGCGGAGTTTTAAAAAGTATGGAGGCAATAATGGCCGCAGCCGCGATGGCCAGAACCGCCATGATCACCCAAATAATTTTGGTTTTCTGACTCGCCATACCAGACCCTCCCTATGGACTTTCAAAATCGATGCGTATGTGCTACACCCCGGCAACCCAGTCGGAAAGTAAGTATAACACGCGCTCCCGGGCCGCGCACTAAAAAAAAGCGTTTCCCGCCTCAACACCCGTCGCAGATGGATTGAACGTCCACGTATTCACTCACCAGTTGGATGGCCTGCTCTATTTTGGCGCTCTCAAACGGACTGATCTTCGCCATCAAATCGTGGATCTGCGAGGCTACCGTGTAGGTATCCTTGGAGCAAGTAATCACCGGCACGCGGGAGCGGTGAATCAGCTCCAGGATGGCCGGATGCGGGATGGTGTGCCCCGTGAGCACGATCCCGGCCACCATGGACGGCTGGCTGCTCTCGTCGCCCGACATGGCCATGCTGATCCCGGCCAGAATAATGTCTTCCCGGTCGCCCGGTGTAATGATCAGGGAGCCCGGCTTGAAATAATCCAGGGCCTGGTGCGCGCTCATGGCCCCGACCAGGTTGTGCTTGACCGACCTTTCCAGGGCGTGTTCGCTGACTTCCTGGCTGATCAGTTCGCCTCCCACTTCCTCCATGACCTCTTTCACCGTGGGTGCGGAAAGGATGTCGTCGAACGGCAGCACGCCCAGCACCTTGATGCCTTTTTGTTCAAACCCTTTGGTGGCCAGCTCCTTGACGCGTTCGTATTTGTGCGGCTGGACCTTATTGATCACCACGCCGGCCAAGGGCACGCCGGCCTCCTTCAGCAGGACGTAACTCAACGCCACTTCGTCAATGGGACGTCCCACCCCGCCCGGCGCGACGATTACCACCGGCGTGTCCAGCAATTTCGCCACCCGGGCGTTCGAGATATCCAGCACCGAGCCCACGCCGGCGTGCCCGGTACCTTCCACCACCACGAAATCCCGGGAAACCTTGATCCGTGCAAAGGCTTCGAGGATTTGCTTTTCCAGATCGAGTGTGCGGCCGTGGCGGATGTATTCGGCCGTAAATCCCTTCCCGACCCGCACGGGATTCATGTCCTGCAATTCCGCCTTGGTGCCGAATACCCGCTCCATTAAGACGGCGTCCTCATCGACTTCCACGCCTTCCGACAGGACGGTACGCTGGCCCACTGGTTTGATATAACCGATGTTCTTCTTTTTCTTGTGCAGGTTGCCCAGAATCCCCAGAGACAACAGGGTTTTTCCCACGTTTTGGCGGGTGGCGGCGATGAATATTTTTCCCGTGCTCATGTTTTTTTCCTAATGGTTCTTTTTTTGCTTTTTTTCGGAGGCCGCAGCAGTCCCTCAATCACGGTCACACTTTTTCCGGCGTCCGGCGCGTACCCGTCGGCCCGGATCTCGGTGGCATAGGCCTGGGTGACCACGGCCCCGCCCAGCATTATTTTCACACCCGGGCAACGTTCCCGGGCCAGGCACACGACTTTTTCCATTTCGGTCATGGTGCTGGTCATGAGCGCCGACAAGCCGATAAAGTCCGCCTCCTCGGCGATGGCCCGCTCCACGATCGTGTGCTCGTCCACGGACTTGCCCAAATCAACGATACGGTAGCCGTGGTTGCGGAGAATGAGCGCCACGATCTTCTTGCCAATATCATGGACATCGCCGCGCACCGTGGCCAGCACACCCACGCCTTTTGGGCGACGGGGCGTTTTTTCCAACTGCGGCCGCAGGAATTGCATCCCCGCTTCCATGGCCTCGGCCGCGGCAATGAGTTGCGGCAGGAAATATTCCCGTTGGTTGAACTTCTCCCCCACGTCCTGTATGGCCGGGATTAAAATCCGCTCGACCAATTCCAGGACCGGAGAACCCTCCTGCAGAGCGGATTTCAACTCTGCGGCCAGCTTCTCCTTCTCCCCCTTAAGCACGCAGTCGCGAATCCGCTCCGGCCTGGAACCCCGCGCTCCGCCCGGCGCAT
>JAUXBQ010000110.1 GCA_030619365.1 candidate division FCPU426 bacterium
AGTTAAATGGCATGGCAAGTTGACAGGAACGGTAACGGTAAAAATAAATATAATCGAAGATAAGCAAACAGGTTCTAATATCAGTGCAAGTGTAATACAAGCTAATCTGTTGAAAATACCGCTTCCTGTAGGTATTCTGAACTTTATTATGAAACAACAAGGGCCCTTTATAAGGCCAGACAAAGTGAGGGGTAAACTACGAATAGCACCCCTGACAATTCAAGATGATTATTTGATAATAGGAGAATAGACATCGGTTCGCGGGGAGAAGCTCAGCTTTTCACCGTGTCTTCATTCAATTCATCAATGATGCTCTCCAGGTCTTTCTGCTGATCCTCGCTAAGGGAAGAAAAAGACAGGCCGAACAACAAGCGCTGATTGCGCTTGTCCTGCAACTGCCACTTGATCTCGCCGTTTCCGGAGAACCCGGAAAAGGGGGCCGGTAACTGAAGGTTGTAGTGAAGGGAAGCGGTTGGCAGGGAATCGCCGGAAAGGGGTAGGCTGACTTTCATACCGCCCACGCTGAGGTCGGAAACACTGCCCGTGGTGAAGATATTCTTCTGTATTTTATCGCTGCTGAAACGGCAGGAAACGGGGATATTCACGTCCACCCGGGAATGCTTGCGACGACGCGTCATATGGTCAACTTCCTTTTCCCAAAATCGCGATGGTAGCTTGCACAGTATCGGATCATTTCCAGCCAGGCTTGATAGGCCCCCCAGGTGGACGGCCTAGAGCTCCCAGGCAATCAGCCTTTTGGCGATGTTTTCTGCTACTACCGCTGATTTCCAATAGCCGGTATGGGCGCCGATTGGATCCCAGCCGGTATTAAGTTCGAGGTCCTCAACCACCAATTTCCTGAAATGACGCTGGCAAAAGCGGGCCACGCCGTCGTCGGGATCGATGATATTGACCCACCTTTTCAGGTTTTTAGGCTTGGCCACCGGGTTCTCCACATAGCCCATGGCCGAGGTAAACAGGGGAATGGGCGAGCCCAGCGTGATAAAAGCGTCCACCGTGCGCCGGGGGTCCAGCTGGTATTTGCGAAAACCAAAAAGGTAATCAAAGCTAATTACTGAGCCCAGGGAGTGGGCAATGACCACCACCCGCTCCGGGTGATTGGAGCAGGCGCGCTTAAACTCCCGGTGAACCGTCTTAAGCACCCCCATGGGGCCGGTTTTATGCCCCTTGTCCTTCACGTAAAAAAGCGTCTGGATGACCAGGGGATCAATGCCTTTTAAGATGAAATTCCACTTACCCTTGCGTGGGGCCACATCGTATTGCAGGGTCAGGAAACGGTTGCTGAGGTCGGTAGTGCGGTGCGCCCAGAGAATTTCCTTCTGAACCAGGCGACGGGCGGCCTGGGTGATCGCGGGGCGGGTCAAGCCGCGTTGCCGCAGCTGGGACTTATAAGCCTTTAAAATATTACGGAACAGGGAGTTGCTGTAACCCGTGGTCTGGGCATTGACGCCGTGGATGAATATCAAATTGAGCATAGTTCCACTCGGTTCGGGGAATGGCCTGATAAACGGCTTTAAGAAACAAAGGTATTTTTTCACAGGACAGGCATTCTGCAAAGCTATTTTTTGAAATAACTCGATTTTGGCAAAAAGCGATTTAAGCTTCATTTGGTGCACCACAGTGCTGGAACGACAAGGCAGGTGGTCTGTTTTTACCAAGAGGCCAGCGAGGCAAAACGTTGTTATTTCAGCAAAAGCCCAACCAGGGCGCAAGACTTGGTAAAAACAGACCACCTGCCTTATCGTTTATGGCATACGGTAAAACCGGAAAAATTATGGAATACCGGGATTTCCGCTGGTCGCCCGGCGGGGAAGTGTTTTTTCGCTCTGCGCAGGCCTTCTCCATTTTAGCTAAGTTTCTCCAAATTTGCTGAAAAAGCCCGCAAATTATTACGAAACCGAGCCAACCCGATTTAGAGGTAGGCTGGTACTCGAGCTTAAAAACACTTCCCAACCGGGCTTAATATGTTAACCGCGAATTCCCCGGCTGCCGGGGATGAAAATGAATCGGGACCAAGGCGAACCATGAAACCCTTTATTTTCAAGCGTATTATTAGGATGTCCAGAAAACCATTTGTTTTAAATGATATTGTTGACAAAACCGCATACTGAATGAGTATTGAGCGAGGAGGAGCGGACTAGATGGTCGTGAAGGGGATAATAGGGGGTTATTGAAAATCTGAGAGCATAGGCAGTTGTTCCCGTATATGTGACACAGAGGTGTGGTTGTTCTAAATGCGTGGACTACAATCTTAATGTTCTCGAGAATGCAAGAGTATCATCCTCCTAACTTTAGTGTTGAAGTCTGATTATATTCTTATTATAATAATAGTGATCCTTTAAATTGACAAAGAGGTGCTGCTTTGATTTATATTTATAAGTGTTTTCATAATATAAGAATATATTAATATTGTTATTATTAACTATAAATGTATTTACATGTAATTTAATTGAAGTAAATTATTATGATAAGAAAGAAAATTAGAGATAAGTTGAATGCCAAGTACTCATATGATAAGACGATTGTAAAAATTAAATTCATCTTATCATAAGATGAATAGGGGGTCAGTGTCATGAAAGAACTCTCAAATTCCGGCACGCTTGTTTTTATCAAGGACGAACTAGTTAGGCAGCCATCGGTTATAGGTTTGTTTATCCACGGCAGTTTTGCCAAGGGGACAATGACAACGGATTCAGATTTGGAATTATTTGTTATTGTTAATGAACAGGAGAATGTTGATAAAACAGTGCAATTATTAAATTCACTGGCCAAACAAAATAACCTTACCTTAAAACCAACTGTATGGACAATTCATGAGATGGAAAAACCGGACAATGCCATTGTCCAGATCATCTTTAGGGAAGGAAAACTGATTTACTGGAATTCTCTATATGATATGGTAGCAAGTCAGATATTCAAGGTCCGGCCATATACACTTTTATCCTTTGAAATGAAAAGTCTGAAGCAGACGGAAAAGGCAGGTATTAATTACCAATTATACGGGAAAAAGAATAACGGACTGCTGGATCAGGTGAAAGGCATCCGGGTGGCCAAGTCCTGCTTCTATGTTCCCTTTTCCAATAAATTCAAGGTTATTCGGTTCTTAAACAAGCACAACCTTTCTTATAAGACAACGGAATGCTGGATTTAAGATAAAAAATGCAAAATAAATGCAATTTATACCAAAAAAGCATTAAAAATAGCTATAATTGCAACATTAATGACGTTTATTGTATAAAACAGTGACTGTTTTGAAAATCAGGATAAAAACAAACGAGGACAGACAAATACATTGAATCAGCTTTATAGTACACCAGGCTTATATATCACCCTTTAAGTAGGCCTTTCGCCTGATTTCCGCAAATCGCTCAATCGCGTACCTCAGCATGGTACGCGGCATGGTTTTATATCGGGATTTGAGAAAATCCTCCTCAACGCGCAAGTCGCGCTTGCCGATCTCCCGCAGCATCCAGCCCACGGCCTTTTGGATTAAGTCCTCAGGATCCAAAAGCAGCATATCCGCGATATTCAAAGGGTCCCCGAAATCCCCTTTTTTTATATAGTGAAACGTGGCGAGCATGGAAAGCCGCCTTTTCCAAAGGTTTTTTGATCGCGCCCAGCGGTACAAGAGGGACTTGTCCGTTTCCACGAGATGTGCCCCTAAAACATGCTCAGCTGTCAGATCTACCAGATCCCAGTTGTTAATGTAATTCACGCTGCGGACATAGCGGGCAAAGATGGCCGCCCGGTCCCGGGGAGGCGCTTTTTTGTACTGGGCGACCCAGATGAGCAAACCAAGCAATCGCTCCTCGTGCATCCGGGAGTGAACGAGTTTCTCGCACTCGGCTAGGGGCAGCAGGTCGAACTGTTTGACCAGTTTTCTCAATTCCGGAACCACGATTCCGGTGAAAATATCACCTTCGCCGTATTCTCCCGGACTGGTTTTAAAAAACCCTTGCAGAATTTTCGCTTTTTCGGGGTTGGCCAGTTTCCGCATCCGGCTTCGTATGGTTTCGGCGTTTGGCTGCATGATTGGGACAACCTCCTGTTTAAAGGGGGAGTGAGGGGGATTATGGATAATCGCCCCTGAATGAGTTTGCCTGGATTATAGCCGAAGGCCTTCGGCCGGACAAGATCAATGCTCGGATTCGTGTCCGGGGGAAGAGGCCCGGCCCGGCTGGTAGCGACTGTTTTTGCGAAACAAAACAGGTGCTTCAGGCGTCTAAACTGTAGAACCAAAAGCAGGAAACCGAAAGGATTGAAAGAAATGAAGTTCTTTTTCTTAAAACGCAGACCTGTGGCAACCGACCGGCTGTTGGCCTTGCGGGCCCAAGCCGGCGATGATCCCGCGCTGCACGCGCGTTACCACCGCACGGTCAATCGTTATCAGCGGATTGTTCTGAAAGCGTATTATTCAAAGAAAAAGGCACCGTTTTTGGGCTGGTTATCGATTTGACGCGTCGTGAGTCAGGCAGGCTTGATCCTTATTTAATAATGTAAAGCTTCTTCAACCCCAAATCCCTTTTCCCCGCAGCATCCTCAATATACAACCGGTAAAAATACAATCCCGGCGCCACGTCCTTTATATCCCAGCTAGTCCGCTGGTTTCCGGAGCTCATGTGCGAGTTGGTGATGACTTTGCCCTTTTCGCCGATCACGTTGTAGATTTCGATGCGGACCTCGGCCGGGCCGCGCACGGAGTAATAAAACCAGAGCGTGTCACCCTTGGCCGGGGAGGGATATGTAAAAGCCGTGTTATCCGGAAGGAGCTGCACGGTCGGGGTGATCGTGGGCGTGATCGTGGGCGTGGGAACCAGGGAGATATCAAAAGAGGGGCTCAGGCCCGCGGGCTGCACGCTGGTGGCCACGGTGAGCGTATAGCTCCCGGGCGTGCTGGGATTACGCACGGCCGTGTTGGGCAGGGAAATCGTGATGCCGGTCGTATTGCCGCTGATGTTCTGGGCCAGGTCCAGGGTGATGAGCCGCGATGCCGAGTTCCCGGTGGCCGTGGTCACGGCTATTCCATTCACGGTGACGCCGGACAGCGCGCCGTTCGTGATGGCGGTGTCGACCGAGAAACTGACCGTAATCTGGCTGGTGCCGCCGATTAAGGCGCCGTCTCCGCTGGTGTTGAAATCAATGGTATAGACCGCGCTTTGGCTGATGTAATTGGGAGAAGGTACGACACTGGTGATAACGACCGAGGTCCCGGACTGACCGATGGGGTAGGTTGGGCTGGTGCCAACCGGCTGCACCGAGGTCGCTACGTCCAGCGTGTAATTCGTGGCAATGGTGGGATTCCGCAAAGCTGCGGGCGGAATGAAAACGCTCACCGAGGTGCTGCCGGCAATATTTAGCGGGACTGTAATGGTTACGGTCCGCGCGCCCGAATTGCCCGTGGCCGAGAACGCAGCGGCCCCGTCCACCAAGACCCCGCCAATTGCCCCGTTGGTGACCGCGGTATCCGCCGGGAAAGTGATGATGATCTGGCTGGTTCCGCTGAGCAGGGCGCCGTCCGCGCTGGTGTCGAAATCAATCGTGTACTGCGAGTTATTGCCCAAGGTAGCGGGATTGGGGGTTACGCTGGTTACACTTACCGATGTGCTTGATAACCCGATGGCGTAGATGGGGCTGGTGCCAGCCGGTTGCACGGACGTGGAAACCGTAAGTGTGAAATTACCGGTCGCAGACGGATTGCGCAAATAAGTGAGTGGAATAACCACGGTGATATTCACCGTGCCGCCGCCAAAGTTTTGACTTGGCACCACTGTGACTTGGCGTGCGCCCGAATTGCCCGTGGCCGAGGAAGCGCCCACGCCTTCCACCGTAACCCCGGCGAGCGCGCCGCTCGAGACGATTGTGTCACTCGGAAAGGTAATAATGATTTGACTCACGCCACCCACCAGGGCGCCGTCCGAGCTGAGGTCGAACTGCACGTTGTATTGGGCCTGGTTGCCAATGGTCGTGGGATTGGGTATCACGATATCAACATTCACAGTGCTGGCGGAAATGCCGATCGAGTAATTCGGACTTGTGCCCGGCGGCTGAGCGCTGGTATCCACGGTCAAAGTATATGCGGAGCCGGTCGTGGTGGGATTGCGGTGTGCGCTGGTGGGAATAACAATGTTAAATGAATTCCCATTGGCCTGATGTAGGGCGGGTGTAGTGGTAATGGTTCGGGCGCCAGTGTTGCCCGTGGCCAAGGAGGCAGCCCCGGCCACCAAAACCCCGCCAAATGCCCCGTTGGTGACCAGGGTGTCCACGGGAAAAATGAAGACGATCTGGCTGTTCCCGCCCCAAAGCGCGCCGGCGCTGCCGAGCGTAATACCGGTCGTAACCTGGGATTGATTGCCCACCGTGTTCGGCGTGACGGCCACGGAATTGATCTGCAAGGGTGTGGAAGAGGCGGTAATGCTGTAAGTGTTCGAGAGTACGGGAATGCCTTCCACCGACGTGCGCATGGTCACTGTATAGCTGGCAGGGATACTGGGATTGACCAGGTTGGCGCTGCCGGTGGTGATCACCACAGTCACCGCGGTGCTGGCGCCGATCGGCGCGGGAACCGCGATGGTCAGGGTCTGTCCGGCGCCAGTGGCAGAGGCCGTATTGCCATTGACCGTAATTTGGGCGCTAGCCCCGCCCGGGAAGGAAGCGGGTACCGCGGTGTTCGCTGTAAGCACTGCCACGATGGTGTCGGACGTGGTCAGCGCTCCCGCACTGCCTGTGGTAAAGCCCAGGGTGTACTGAGCGGGTGTGTTCACGGTGGAGACGCTTAAGGAGGCGGAAACATTGGAAATATTGGCCCGGGCCGTTGCGGCCAGGCTGAGTAAAGCGAAAACCGACAGGCACATCCAGCCTCTGGATAACGTATTTTTCATGACAATCGCCTCACGGGAATAAATGAATTACGGAAGCTAAATTTTAACACTAATTCGCCGGCCTGAACACGTTTTTTCACGGAGCAGCCGGAGTATTCCAAGGCCGCCCGGGCGGTCAACCCCGCCAGGCAATCATTCCGATATACCCGGCGTAGCAGAGCAACAGCAGAAGCCCTTCCCGGCGGCCAAGGCGTTTCCGCCACCAGGCCAGCGGAAACACAAGCGCGGAGAGCAACATAACCGCGGGAAAATCAAAGCGCAGGGCTTCCGCGGGGATTGAAATGGGTTTGACCAGGCTGACGACTCCCAGAATCATCAGCAAGTTGAAAATATTGGACCCCACCAGAGTGCCCACGGCGAGGTCGGTTTTGTTGCGCGAGACCGCGACCAGGACCGCGGCCAGTTCCGGCAGCGAGGTTCCGATGGCCACCACGGACAAACCGATGAAAAATTCGGAAACCCCCAGCAACCGGGCCGTGGTCGTGGCTCCCCGAATGAACAAGTCGGAACCGAAGACCAGGGCGCCGATGCCTGCGAGAATCAACGCCACTTCCAGCCAGGCATGCCGGTTCAGAAGGCTCTCCGGCTTTTTCGTACTGGCGGGCAACTCCGGGGGCGGCGAGGTTGAGGCGCGGAATTTGTAAAAAAGCAGAAAACCGATGAGCAGCACGACCAGCAACACGCCGTCCCCCCGGGACACCAGGCGGTTGCCGGCCAGTAGCCAGGTGACACCGGTCGCGCCGAGCATGAGGGGGATTTCGAGGCGCAAGGAAGAGGTGTGAACAAGCAAGGGGCGGAGCAGGGCTGCGATGCCCAGCACCAGGCCCAGGTTGGCGAGGTTGGACCCCAGTACATTGCCCACCGCGATGTCCGGATTGCCCTGCCAGGTGGCGATCAGGGACACGCACAGTTCGGGCGCCGAGGTTCCCAGCGCGACCACGGTCATGCCGATCCAGAGCGGGGGCACGCCCCGGCGGTACGCGAGCGAAACAGACCCCCGAACCAGGCCTTCGCCACCCAACCAGAGTAAAATACCGCCGAGAATTAAGGCTCCCGCCGCGCCGATTATATGCCCGTTTTACATCCTCCGTACCACTATTTATAAAAAGCATTTGCCACTAAGACACCAAGGCACCAAGAAATAATTAATGATGTTTTAATCCTCAAACAATTCTTGATCTTTTCTTCGTGTCTTAGTGTCTTGGTGGCTAAAAAGCATTTGCCACTAAGACACCAAGGCACCAAGAAATAATTAATGATGTTTTAATCCTCAAACAATTCTTGATCTTTTCTTCG
>JAUXBQ010000017.1 GCA_030619365.1 candidate division FCPU426 bacterium
TCAAGAGACATTTGAAGAATTGAAGACAGAACACGAAAAGGCACTAGAGAATTTGGATAAAGAACGAAAAAACAAAATGAAGGAAATAGAAGATTTATTACCCGGGGCAACAAGCGCCGGATTGGCATCGGCTTTTCAAAATCGTAAAGATAACATTAATAAACCTAAATGGGTTTGGGCTTCGTTGTTTGGTTTTTCGATTTTATTATTAATTGGGGCGGGGGTATTTGCAGTTTATGAAGCTAAGGATATTGTAACTTTTACCGGCTACTTAACTTACGTACTTAGTAGGTCGCCTATTTTAGCTGGAATTATTCTGTTGGAAGAATTTACGCGTAGAAATTATGGGATTACTGTCCGTCTTGAAGAGGAATATGGTTATAAGGAGGTGTTGTCGCGGTCATTTGAAGGATATAAAGGACAAATGCAAGATGTTGATTTAGCAAAAGAAGGTAGTGCTCAAATAAAAGCATCTTCCAAATTAAGTGACAATTTGCTTGGTGCCTTGAACGAGCGACCCGGAAGACTTATTGATAAAGAAAAGCAAATATCAGTCCCGTCATTGGAAATGTTAGAAAAACTACCAAAAATGATCTCAGATGTAGCGACCGGGGTTGTTGGAAAAAAGATTGATTTAAGTTGGAAAACATTTTTCCTTGTTATATCGGTTGCAGTTGTTATTGTTGCTGGAATAGCAGCGAGTGTGATCTTGAAATAACACACGAAAGAAGAAAAATGAACTATATAAAAAATACTGCCCCCGACTTCACCGAAGACTCTGTTTCCAAACTCCCCGCTCTGCATCTCCTGCAGAACCTGGGCTATACCTACTTACCTCCCCAAAAAGCCCTGGACCTGCGGGGGGGGAGGATGGGGAATGTGATTTTGGAAGGGATTCTGGTGCCCTGGTTAAGGGAGAATAACCGGATCAGGTTCAAGGGCCAGGAAGTTCCTTTCACAGAAGGAAATATATTGGGCGCTGCGCAGGCGCTGAAAGAAATTACCGAAGATGGCCTTGTTTGCACCAATGAAAAAATCTATGACTTGCTTTGTCTGGGAAAAAGCCAACCGCAATCCATTGAGGGTGATATTAAAAGCTTCACGATTAATTACATCGATTGGACGCATCCGGAAAATAACCGGTTTCATGTAACCGAGGAATATACGGTCGAGAAAAAAGGCGTACATGAGACCCGCGAGCCGGATATCGTGCTATTCGTTAATGGCATTCCTTTGGTGGTTATCGAATGCAAATCACCGAACATCAAAGACCCCGTGCACCAGGCCATCATTCAACACCTGCGCAATCAAAATGAGGATGAAATTCAGGGGTTGTTTGTTTACGCCCAGCTTCTGTTGGTCCTGTCGAAAAATGAAGCCAAGTACGCCACGATTCAGACGCCAGAAAAATTCTGGTCCATTTGGCGGGAAAAACAGGATGAGGATAAAAGCGGACATTCCGTGCTGCAGGAATTGATCAATATATCCTTGTCAGAAGAAAAATTGGATGAATTATTCGTTCACAATCAGTGGCTGGCACGGGAAAAAATACCTGATTACGGCTCAATTCAGCGTCAGGTTACGGAGCAGGACCGGTTGCTATATGCCCTGTGCCGGCCGGAGAGGCTGCTGGAAATCGTCTATCAATACCTGCTTTTTGACAATGGCCGAAAAAAAATTGCGCGGTACCAGCAATACTTCTGCGTGAAAAAAATCCTGGACCGCTTTCGGAGGGTGGACAAAAGCGGTAAACGAACCGGTGGCCTGGTATGGCATACCCAGGGAAGCGGCAAGTCCCTGACCATGGTCATGCTGGCCAAGGCCATTGCCCTGGAGCAAAGCATTCCCAACCATAAAATAGTACTAGTTACGGACAGGATTGATCTGGACGATCAAATCTACAACACCTTCAAGGCATGTGGCAAAGAGGTGGTGCAGGCTCGAACTGGCAAGGATTTGGCTGACAAGCTGGAGACGAACAAGGCGCAAATAGTGGCCACGGTGATCGATAAATTCGACGCGGCGCTCGGACGGAACGAAGTCTGCAATGAAGATTCCAATATATTCGTATTAGTGGATGAAGGCCACCGAGGCCAATACGGTCCCCGCCATGCCAAGATGAGGCGAGTACTCCCCAATGCTTGTTATGTGGGGTTTACAGGCACACCGGTGATGAAAGAAGACAAAAACACGGTTTTGAAGTTCGGCGGCTTGATCGACACCTACACCATTGACCAAGCGGTGGAGGATAAGGCCGTGGTGCCTTTGCTATACGAAGGCCGCCATGTCGAGCAAAAAGTGGACACTGAATCCATAGACGAATGGTTTGAGCGAATTACCAGCGATCTAAGTCCGCAGCAGGTCGAAGACCTGAAAAAAAAGTTTTCTTCAACCGACCAATTGAACAAAACCGAACAAAAAGTCATGCGTGTTGCCTGGGACATTGGCGAACATTTCAATAAAAACTGGAAAGACACCGGATTTAAAGCACAACTGGTCACTCAGGATAAAGCCGCGGCCTTGCTATATAAAAAGTATCTCGATGAATTCGGGATGGTTTCCTCGGAGGTCCTTATATCCGGGCCGGACGAACCTGAAGGCGAACAAGATATCTATCAGGGGAATAAAGAAACGGTTCAGCGTTTTTGGAAGGTCATGATGGACCGCTATGGCAGCGAGCGTCAGTACAACAAGCAAATCATCAATGCCTTTAAAAAAGCGGAAGATCCCGAGATCATTATCGTGGTGGACAAGCTGCTGACCGGTTTTGACGAACCGCGCAATACCGTCCTTTATTTAACCCGCAACTTGAAGGATCATTCCCTGCTGCAGGCCATTGCGCGGGTAAACCGGCTGTTTGACGGCAAGGAATTCGGCTACATTCTGGATTATCGCGGCATCCTGGAAAATCTGGACCACGCCCTGGATTTATACAACAGCCTGCCGGAATTTGACGCCAGGGATATTGAAAACGTACTCACTGATTTGCTGGAAGAGATAAAAAAGCTTCCCCAGCGGTATTCGGTTTTGTGGGATACGTTCAAGGAAATCAAGCAGAATAAGGATGAAGAAGCGTATGAGCAATTGCTACAGGACGAGGAAAGACGGCAGAAATTCTATGAACGTCTCTCCGCCTATGCCAGGACGCTCGGCATTGCCCTGTCCAGCGAAAAATTCCTGCAAATCACCCCTGGGCATGAAGTGGACCGCTATCGCAAAGACTTGCTGTTTTTCATGAAATTGCGAAGCTCCGTCCGCCAGCGCTTCTCCGAGATAGTGGATTTCGGAGAGTATGAGAATAAAATTCAAAAGCTTCTTGACCAGCACGTGGGAACAGGAAAAGTGGAGACCATCACCCCTTTGGTTAACATTTTTGACAAAGATGCCTTTGCCCAGGAACTGGCTGCCATCGGTAATGTTTCCTCCAAGGCCGATACGATTGCCCACCGTACGGCCAAGACCATCCATGAGCGCATGCCCGAGGACCCGGCATTTTACAGGAAATTTTCGGAGTTGCTGCAACAGACCATACAGGACTTCTATGCCCGGCGAATCCAAGCCAATGAATATCTGAAAAAAGTTACGGATTTCATGAATTCAGTGATCAACCGTACGGGCGACACCATCCCGGATAAGCTAATGGCCCATGAAGTGGCCAAGGCATACTATGGTGTTGTCAATGAAAGAATAGAACAGGAGAAAGTGAATTCCGGTGTTCTGGCGGACAAACTGGCTGATGCGGCTCTCGAAATCGATAAAATAATTGAAGGAGAGAGAATTGTCCATTGGGCGCACAACCTGGATGTCCAAAATCGCATGAAAACGGCAATCGAGGATTATCTGGTCGAATTAAGGGGCCAATTGGAAATAAACCTCGAGTTCAAAGAAATAGATGAAATCATGGAAAAATGTATTGATATAGCCAAGCACCAGAGACCCTAGAATAAAAGGGGCCAAGTACGATGCATATTCAATACGGCCAACATAATATTAAATTTAAAGTAGAACGTGGCAATAGAAAAAGTATGGCTATTTCAGTCAGGCCCAATAAGCAGGTAGTAGTTAGGGCGCCCATGGGAAGTCAGTGCGATGCCATAAAAAAAGTGGTTCGCAAGAAAGCGGCCTGGATACTGAAACAGCAGCTATATTTCATCCGCTTTCACCCCTTTCCGCCTGTAAGGCGATATCAAAACGGAGAAACGCATTATTACCTGGGAAGACAATATCGTATTAAAAGAATGAAATCCAATGTACCGCAAGTCAGGATGAAGGGCCGATATTTTTATATAAGTTATCCAGGCAAGAATTCCAAAGCCAAGACCAAAACATTGCTAAGCGTTTGGTATACAGAAAGGGCACGACAAGTTGTCGTGGATCGTAGTATGTATTATTGGCCCCTGGTTCATTCAGGAGTTCAAGCACTTCCCCCAATTCAGGTCAGGAAAATGACGAAAAGCTGGGGCAGTTGTTCAAAAGGGAAGCGGATCACTTTCAACCTGGAATTAATAAAAGCCCCCAAATATTGCCTGGATTACGTGGTGGTTCACGAATTATGCCACCTGGTTCACCCCAGGCATGACCAGGGATTCTATCGACTGATTAAGCAGATAATGCCTGATTGGGAACGGAGAAAGGAAAAATTGGAAAAGGTTGTTATTTAATAAGCCAATAAATCTTTGGTTTTGGAGCCTTCGGTAGCACAACGGGTGTTGAGAGAGTACCCCCCCGGAATGTGAAAAGACATTTGCCCGCGAATATGGCTTGTGTTAAAATCAACAAAAATCGCCTGGAGCCCAGCCATGGAGATGATGATCAATAAAACCCAGGTCAGTGTGATACGCGGGGACCTGGCCTCGCAGCAAGTTGACGCACTTATCCACCCCACCAATAATTACCTGTGGTTTTCCTCCCTGCAGTCGGAAGTGTTAAAGCTGCGGGGCGGCGAGAGCCTGGAACAGGACGCCACGGCTTTGGGACCCATCGAGGTCGGCGACGCGGTCATCATGCGGGCCCGGCGCCTGAAGAGCAATTTACTCATTCATGCCGCGGCCTGGGGGCAGGATATGATGGTCGCGGAAAAACAGGTCCACCGCGCTTTGGCCAAGGCCCTGCAATTGGCCCGGGAGAACAAGTGCCGGAGCTTGGCCGTTTCGCCCTCCGGCCTGTGCGTGGGCGGGTTTCCCCTGGCGCGGGCCATGGAAACCACGTTTCTGACGCTGGTGGAGCATTGCCTGCAACCCACGACAGTGGAAAAAGTGATATTGCTGGCTGCCAACGCCGCGGAGGAAGAAATTCTCAACCGGATGCTGCAATCCGCCAATGCCGCTGACCCGCCGAAAAACGAGGATAATGTCTAATTTGGTTTTTCGACCGGCTTCCCCAAACCGAATCCAGGCGCGCCTGGATTCCTGATCCCCGGATGACCTCCACCGACTGGCCCCGAAAAATACGATCGCTGGCGTGCGGCGGTTTATGGCTGCTGGCAGGGTGGGGGCTGCTCGGTTTGGGAGCGGGTGGGTGCGCCATGGGGTTGCGACGGCCGCCGGATGCCGGCCGGGCCGCCCAGGTGGTGTCTTTGGCCAAGAGCTTGCAGGACGTTCCGTATCGTTATGGCGGCAACACGCCCCAGGGTTTTGATTGTTCGGGAATGGTGCAATACGTATTCAAGCGGGCCGTGGGCCTGAAACTCCCCCGCACCAGCCGGCGGCAGTTCGGCTGGACGCGTCCCGTGCAGCGGGGACATGAGAAACCTTCGGACCTGCTTTTTTTCGATATCAACGGTCGCGGAATTTCCCATGTCGGTATTTACCTGGGACGCGGGAAATTCATTCATGCGCCCCACAATAGCGGCGCGGTGAAGATATCCGACGCCAATACGTCGTACTGGCGCCGCCGCTTTCGGGGCGTGCGCCGCGCGTTGCCCTGAGCGGCCAGACAAGTTAAACATATACGGCGAAGCACGAAATACGAATATCTAAATACGAAACAAATTCGAATAACCAAAAATTAAAAATTCGAAACAAAGGCAAACGACTATCCACAGATTACACGGATTACACGGATAAGGCGTAAATAAATCTGGAAAGGTTTTTAAAATATTTTAATCTGTGTAATCTGTGGAATCCGTGGATAGGGTTTTGATTTTATTTGAAAGTGTTTTGGTCATTGTTACCTTTGAGTTTTGAGATTGTTTCGGATTTCGATATTCGGATTTCGGATTTTTAAGACTCGTATACGGAGAATGAGCATTGAAACGAAAAAAAGCATCCAGCGTACCTCTGGTCCTGGCTTCGGCCTCGCCCCGTCGGCGGCGCCTGCTCCGGCAAGCGGGTTTCGCTTTCCAGGTAAAACCTTCGCGCTATCAGGAGGGCGTGCCCCGGGGCAACGCGCGCGCGTTCGTGCGGCGGGCCGCGGCCGGCAAAGCGAGGGAAGTGGCCTCCCGCATGCGCCAACCGGCCTGGGTATTGGCCGCGGACACCCTGGTGGTCCAGGACCGCCGCATTTTCGGCAAACCCGGCACCCAGGCCGCAGCCGCGGCCATGCTGCGGCGGCTGTCCGGAAAAGTCCATGAAGTAGTAACCGGTGTCATATTACTGCACAGCGCCAGCGGGCGGGCGATATCCTGGGTCGAGCAGACCAAAGTCCGAATGCGGACGATTGCGGCGGCCGAGCTCCGGCGCTACCTGGCAACGGGCGAGTGGCGCGGCAAGGCGGGCGCTTATGCCATTCAGGGACGGGCGGGAGTCTTTGTGACAAGGATTACGGGTTGCTTTTTCAATGTGGTGGGCTTGCCGCTGGGATCGCTTTGCGCGCGCGCCCGGGCGCTGGGAATTCAACCATGACCCGGCGTGTTTCCCCCTGGTGGGGGGGCGCAATGCTCATGGTCGTCCTGCTGCCCGGAACGGCCCGGGCCGCGGTGTGGGAAGCCGATTTTTCCGTGGGCTTTGCGGATATCTATGCCCAACTGGATGACACCCGGGATCCGGTCAGCCTGCTTCTGCGTATCGGAAACCAATCGCAGACTGAAGCCTTCAGTCTGGGCCCGGACAAAACCACGGATCTGTTGTACATGCGGTTTGACGGTCAGTTCTATAATTTCGAGGGCGACCTCAGAAGCTATTCCTATCGCAAACGCACGTCCCGCATTAACGCGGACCTGGTCCTGTTGATGGACAAAGAGGATCAAAGGATGCAGTCTGTTTCCGCGGATGAGATCGTGGGTGAGATTATCCAGGAATTGCGTCAGCGCCTGCCGCGGCACGCCCGGGAGATTGACCGACTGCTGGGGGGCATTCAGTCCGACTACGCTCAGGAAAAAATCGTCGAGGTGTACGCCCGGCTGAAGAATTACATGCAGAGCGGCCGGCCCCTGCGGCTGCAGTCGCAGGTGGAGAATTTTCTGTTGGGCCGGCCCGAAGCCAGTGAGACGGATTGCCGCGCGGCCGAGGAGATGATCGAGAGCATCGGCCGCATTAGTCAGAATTACTTGTGGCCGCGCGCGCTCGCGCCCGGGGAAGTGGTCACGGGCCTGGTCTATTTCAAGCGGCCCGTGAAAGTTCCGCCCCGGTTGTTTGTCCGCACGAGTGAAGAGGAAGCGACTTTTTTAGGCAGGGAGATGAAACAAGTATCAGGCGATAGACCCCGGCCCACCGACGGCCCCTAACGGCCGCCGCGGGAGAGGATTACGGCGCGGGCTGCTCGGGGGTGGAAGCCGCCTGGCCGTCCTGGTTTTCCGGCGTTTCATCCTCGGTTTCGGAACTTTCTTTTTCGATGTTATTGGTAATGGTTGCCTGCGCCCGGGCCTCTGCCAGCCAATCCCGGACCGCTTGATTGCCACGCAGGGATTTCAGGCGTTCCAGGAGGGTTTCGTATTCCAGCGAGTAAAGATTTTCGTTGAACGGCCTGAATTTCTCGGCCGTGACCTGGACAAAGTAGATGCCGTCGCCGGAAAAAATAGAGGCGCTGGGCCGGTTCAGGGCCAGGTCAAACGCCTGGTCCACAATCCGTTCCGAGGTCTCGAGGCCGGGGAGGGAGTCGCCCTCCTGGATCCAGCCCGTGGTGGTGAATTTAACCTTTGCCTGCTGGCCGGCCCGGCTCAGGTCTTTCGTTTCCTGCAGCCGCTTCAGGAAATCAGCGGCGTTTTTCTGCGCTTGCCGCTTGGCTTCCTGTTCTTTCAGGATTTTCAGGATTTTTCCCCGCACCCCGGCCAGAGTGGATTTTTTCGCCTCGCGACGCTTCGTCACTTTAATCAGGTGGAATCCGAACGGTGTTTCCACGATCTGGGAAAGCGCCCCCGGCTTTAAGGCAAAGGCCGCTTCTTCAAAGGGCTTGACCATGGCGCCCCGGCGAAAGTAGCCCAGGTCACCGCCCTGGGCGGCACTGCCGGGATCGTCCGAGTATTCCTTCGCCATTTCGGCAAAGGGCCGGCCTTTTTCGATCTCGCTTTTTAAGTTTTCCAGCTTGAGCTTGGCGGTGAGCTTTTCCTCTTCCGTGGCGTCGGCGTTTACCCGGATCAGAATATGCGCGGCCTGAACTTCCTCGGGCTGATCGTATTCCTCCCGGTGGGACTGGTAGTAGTCCTCCACGCGCTTGGCGGGGATTTGCAGGCCAAGCTGGTACTTTTTCCAGTGGAAGCCGGCTACCTGAAGCTTAATCCGGCGGCTCCGGCTCCGGTAATAAGCACGAACCTCGGATTCCGTGACCAGCACGCTGTCGCGCAGGAGTTGGTGCATCTTGACCGTTTGGATGGATTGGGCCTGTTCGGCCTCGAACTCTTCGGGGGTGATCCGGCTGTAGTTCAGCAGGCTGAGGTATTTTTCGCGGAAAAACCGGCCTTCGTGCTGGAAAGCGGGCATGCTGTAAATCCGCGCGGCCACTTCCTCGGGCAGCACGCCCAGGCCGAGTTTTTTGGCTTCCTGGCTGACCAGGAGGGTATCAATCAGGCTGTCCATCAGATCGTTGCGCAGCCGCTGGAGATCCTGCGGGGACGGCTCTTCATCTGAGTCGGCGAAGATTTGGCGATAGCGCTGTTCCCAATGCTGGCCGAAGGTTTCGTAAGAGATGGGATCCCCGTTGACCACTGCGGCGGATTGCTGTTCCAGGGATTGCTTGCGGCGGCCCAGGTCCATACCCCAGACAAAAAAGATGGTGCCCACAAAGGCCACGACCACGAACCACAGAATGACTTTGGTATACTTGCGCATGGAGTTCATCATAATGGAAAATACTCCCTTGGTTATTTTGTTTTTTTCGCCACTAAGACACAAAGACACGAAGAATAAAAGTTTTAAAATTCAAAGCTTTTCTTGGTGTCTTCGTGCCTTGGTGGCGGTCTTTTTAATAGATTAGAATTAATGAATAAAAAAGCCAGGCGGTCATTATATCAAATCGTCTTGGGGTTGCAACCCCAAAAAACCTGTTGCGGCTCCTACCCGGCGCTGGTATAATTGGCGCAAATTTTCAGGAGGTATAGTCCTTGGGTTTGATAATCAGTTTTTTTGCGGTTTTTATAATCCTTTTTCTGCTTTTAGCCATGGCAGTGGCGGAATGGACGAATAGGGATATAGTGGAGCTCATGACATCCTGGATACCCGGCCTGCGCGCTGCGGAGCGGAAAGCCGCGGCCCCGGTAGCCCGGCTTGCGATTGCCGGACCGGCGCCCCGGGCGAAGCTTGCGGCCGAGCGGCGGAAACCGGTGCGGCCCAATTCCAGCCAGACCAAGCGCGAGGCCGCCACGCCGCGGCCCGGAGCCGCCCCGGCAAAACCCAAGACCAGAACCACTTCTTCCCGAACGAGGAAAACGAAATGATATTAGACTTTTTGATGGGTTTGTTTTCGAACGACATGGCCATTGACCTGGGCACGGCCACAACCCTGGTTTACGTGCGCGGCGAAGGCATCGTGCTGCGTGAGCCTTCCATCGTGGCTGTTCAGAAGGGAACGGACAACGTGCTGGCCGTGGGCAATGAGGCCAAGGCCATGCTTGGGCGCACCCCGGGCAATATCGTGGCGATCCGGCCTATGCGCGACGGCGTGATCGCGGATTTTGTAGTGACGGAGCGGATGCTGCGCCACTTTATCACCAAGGTGCATAACCGCCGGGCCATGGTCAAGCCGCGGATCATCATCTGCATTCCCTCGGGCGTGACCGAAGTGGAAAAACGCGCGGTCCGGGATTCGGCCGAACAGGCCGGCGCCCGCGAGGTTTACCTGATCGAGGAACCCATGGCCGCCGCCATCGGCGCCGGGCTGCCCATTGACGAACCTTCAGGCAACATGATCGTGGACATCGGCGGGGGCACCACCGAGGTGGCGGTGATTTCCCTGGGCGGCATGGTATACGGACGCTCCCTGCGCGTGGGTGGGGATGAACTGGACGAGGCGATCATCAACTATATTAAGCGCGCCTATAACGTACTGATCGGGGAGCGGACCGCCGAAGAAGTCAAAATCAAGATGGGCTCCGCCTATCCACTGAAGCAGGAAATGGAAATGGAGGTCAAAGGGCGCGATCTGGTGACCGGGCTGCCCAAGACCTTGGAAATCACGTCAGAAGAGATTCGGGGGTCGCTGGAGGACCCCTTGTCCGCCATCGTCGAGACCATAAAAATGACCCTGGAACGCACGCCGCCCGAACTGGCCGCGGACATCGTGGATCGCGGCATTATCCTGGCCGGCGGCACGTCGCAGTTGCGCGGAATGGATATCCGCCTGCGGGAGGCGACCGGCGTCCCGGTCAACCTGGCGGAAGACCCGACCACCTGCGTGGTCATGGGATCGGGTAAAGTGCTGGAGGAAAGTCTCGACGTCCTGAAGAAAGTGGTGGTGGGCGAGAAGGAATATTTTTAATATGTTAGCCGCGAATTCCCCGACCGGAGGGGAATATCGAATGGGACTCTCGTTGGTCGCCCCGGCTTTCAAGCCGGGGGTGAAGCGGGATTGTAATAATGGTTTTCTACAGATCATATCCAATGCCCCGCTCAACAGAGCGGGGCAATTGAGCGGGCAATTGAAGTTTCCGCCCACGGGCCGACCTCGGGGAGGTTGGTGTGCCTGAATTTCTTTGGAAATGGCGAAGAGAACTCATTTTTTCGCTGCTTATCATTATCTCGCTGGTATTGCTGGTCTCCCAGCGGCAGCCGGGTTTTTTCAGCCTGACGCTGCGGCAGGGCGTCGCTTTTGTGATCGTCCCTTTTCAAAAAGCCTCGACTGCGATTATCAAACGCAGCCGCTCGCTGCTTTCCCGGACGCACTCCCTGAAAAAACTCCGTTGGCAAAACGCGGACCTGAAACGCAAAGTCGAGAAACTCTCCCTGCGCAACATGATGTTACAGGAACAGGCCCGTGAAAACGAGACGTTGCGCCAGGAATTGGATTACCAAAAGCGTACACCCTGGGCGTTCTTGCCAACGGAAATCATTGCCCGGGATCCGGTCAGTTGGCTGGAGCGGGTGGTCGCGGACCGGGGATCAGCGGACGATGTTGAGGTCGGTGACGGCGTTATCTCGCCGCTGGGCATAGTGGGGCGGATTCAAAACGTGGGCCTCTACTCGTCCACCGTGATGCTCCTGCTGGACGCCCAGAGCTCGGTGGCCGGATTGGTGGAACGGTCCCGGATCAACGGAACCTTGAAGGGAACCGGGGCCGGGTATCTCAAGCTGAAGTACGTGGCCAGCGACGACGATGTCCGGGTGGGGGACCGGGTGGTGACCTCCCCGCTGAGCAGCCTTTTCCCGCCGGGCCTGCTCATCGGAGAAATCGCGAGTGTGGCGCCGGCGGATGACGGACTCATGCTGGACATCCAGGTAAAACCGGTCATCCAGTTTAAAACCCTCGACCGTTTTCTTATCCTGCGCAAGGAGGACTGAACGTGAACCGGGTGCTCTTGGTACTGGTGGCCGTGCTGGCCGTGGTGGCGCAGACGACCCTGGTCCCCGTGCTGAACGTGGCGGGCGTGGCGCCGGACCTGGTTTTTCTGCTGGTGATTTTCATCGCGCTGCGGCGGCAAACCACCCTTGGCCTCTGGATGGCCTTCGGCCTGGGGCTGTTACAGGATGTCGCTGGCGGCGGCCTGCTGGGGCAAAATGCCCTGGTGTTGCTGGGAGTGGCCTATTTGGCCATGTACCTGCGGCGGAAATTTTTCCAGGAAAACCTGGTCTCTCAGGTTTTGGTCCTGCTGTTGTTTACGCTGCTGCAGCAGTTCCTGTCCTTTTTCTGGCTGAACACGCTGCTCGAGACCGGCTTTCCTTTCTCGCTCTGGCCGCGCCGGGCCCTGACCATGGGGATCATGCACGCCGTGCTTGGCCCTTTTTTATTTTGGGGACTGCGCGGGTTAATCAAGGATGAGGACGGTGCGCGGAACATCGTGAGTTCGCCCGGACCTCCCTCGCACCTCTCCCGCCTGGGCAGGCACGGTTCCTAACCGATCATGCTGTGGGATCAGTTTCTAGAACGCAAGGAGGCGCAGTACCAAAAGCGCATTAAAGTCCTGGCCGGCCTGATCATCCTGGCACTGGGCCTGATCGTGGTGCGGTTGGGCTACCTCCAGCTGGTGGAGGGGGAGCGCTATAGCGAGCTCTCGGCCCGTAACCGGGTGCGTCTGGTGCCGATCAAGGCGCAGCGGGGACTGATTTACGATTGCCACCAGGAACTCCTGGTCGGCAACGTCTCCTCCTTTGTGGTTTCCATCATCCCCGCGGCCCTGCCCCAGGACGTGGACGCCCGCCGCATCAGCTTCCAGCTACTCCAGCAGTTGCTCAACGTGGATCCCCAGGAAATCGAAGAGAAGCTCCACAAACGGGAGTTGCGCTACTACGAGCCGCTGCGCATTAAGAGCAACGTAGACCGCTTCACCGCCGCGATCGTGGAGGAACATCGCCCCGAGTTGCCGGGCGTCGTGGTCCAGACCGAATCGCGGCGCAGTTATAAATTCGACGCCCTGGGCTTCCATGCCCTGGGGTACGTGGGAGAAATCTCAGGACATGAACTGGCCCTGCGCGAGGGCTATCAGGCCGGCGATATTATCGGTCAATCGGGCGTAGAGAAAATATACGACCATTACCTGAAGGGCCGGAACGGCTGGCTGCACATTGAGGTGGACGCGCTGGGCCGGGAGATGGGCATCCTGGGCCGGGAGGCGCCCTGGAGCGGGCACAATCTGGTTTTGAGCCTGGACCACCAGTTGCAAGCGCGCGCGGAAGACGTGTTGGAAGGATACCGGGGCGTTATCCTGGCCGTCAACGTGACCAACGGCGAAATGCTGGCCCTGGCCTCGTTGCCGGCGTTTAATCCCAACCTGTTCGCCCAGGGTATCACCCGCCAAGCGTGGGAAAAATTACGACGGAACCGGAACTACCCGCTGACCAACCGAGCCACCCAGGGGCTTTACCCGCCGGGCTCGATATTCAAAGTCGTCACCCTCATGTCAGCCCTTGAGGAAAAGCTGGTGACCCCGCAGCAGCGCTTTGCCTGCCAGGGCGTGTACTGGATTTCCACCTGGCCCTATCGCTGCTGGCGCGAAGAGGGACACGGCCTGGTCTCCGCCCACCGGTCGCTGGTGGAATCGTGCGATATTTACTATTATCAGCTCGGCCTGCGGATCAAGGTGGACAAGCTGGGAAAGTGGGCCCGTTCCTTCGGGTACGGACGGCCGAGTGGCATTGACCTGCCCAGCGAGTTGTCCGGCCTGGTGCCGAGCCCCCAGTGGAAGGAACGCACGCAGAACATGCCCTGGTTCCCGGGCAACACGGTCATGATGGCCATCGGGCAGGGATACATTCTGTCCACGCCCATGCAGATGCTGGGCAGCATCGCGGCTATCGCCAATCGCGGCGTGATTTACCGCCCACATCTCCTGAAGGAAGTGCGGACCAAGTCCGGCCGGCTCATTCACGAGGTGAAACCCGAGGTCATGTACCGGGTGCATGCCGCTCCCGAGCACTGGGACATCATCCAGAAGGCCATGGTCGGCGTGGTGCAGAGCCGGCGTGGCACGGGCAAACGGGCGCGGATCCAGGGGATTCGCGTGGCCGGGAAAACCGCCACAGCCCAGAATCCGCACGGCGAGGACCACGCCGCTTTCGCGGCCTACGCGCCGGCGGAAAACCCCGTTATCGCGGTATTGGTTTATTTGGAAAACGCCGGCGGGGGCGGTGCGCAAGCCGCGCCCCTGGCCCGGAAAATATTGGAGGCTTATTTTGGCATACCTGCCGAGGAAAACCTGGAGACGGAGTAGAACGATCAGGGTCCTGCAAATGGCGCGGGAGATGGACCTCACCATTCTCCTGCCGGCCCTGGCGCTGGCGTTTATCGGTGTGGCCATGGTGTATTCCGCCACCTATGCCAAGACCGAGATGTCCCTGCTGTTTCTCAAGCAAATCGTCTGGATCTCGATCGGCCTGCTGGCCATGCTGTTCTTCGCCTCACTGAATTTCCAGGTGCTGGTGGATCGCTACTCCCGGCCGGCTTACTGGGCGCTGATCGTCATCCTGGCCGTGCTGCTGGCCGCCGGGGAGCAGATTTCCGGTTCCCAACGCTGGTTCGCCCTGGGGCCGTTCAGTTTTCAGCCGTCCGAGTTCGCCAAGATCGCCACAGTCCTGGTCCTGGCCAAATACCTGGCCAACCGCCAGGATCGCGCGCGCGCCTGGACCACGATTCTGGGCGCCTTCCTGCTGACCGGTATTCCCATGGTGCTGATTCTCCGGGAACCGGATCTCGGGACCGCGTTGATTTTCATTCCCCTGGTTTTCGGCATGCTCTACGCCTTCGGGGCTCCCCTGCAGCGCCTGTTCTTGATCGGCGGCGCGGGCCTGTTAGCCTCGCCCCTGATCTGGACCCTGCTCAAGGACTATCAACGCCAGCGCTTGATAGTTTTTCTGAATCCCTCGGCCGATAGGCTGGGCGCAGGGTACAATATCATCCAGTCCAAAATCGCCATCGGGTCCGGCGGTTTGACCGGCAAAGGCTGGCTCTCCGGCACCCAGGGCCAGTTGCGGTTCGTTCCCGAACATCACACGGACTTCATTTTTTCCGTTCTGGCCGAGGAGTGGGGATTCCTGGGCGTGATCGTGGTGCTCATGCTGTTCGCGCTGCTGCTGCTGCAGGTTTTGCGCGTGTCCCGCTTCGCCCGCGACTTAACCGGGAGCCTGACCGCCGTGGGCTTGACCATGATTTTATTCACCCAGGTGGCCGTGAACCTGGGCGTGGCCACGGGCGTGCTGCCGGTGACGGGCATGACGCTGCCTCTGGTCTCGTACGGCGGTTCCTCCCTGATCGTCACCATGAGCTTGCTGGGCATCTTGACCAGTATATGGGCCGGACGGAAGGTAAAGTGAAAAGGGAGTGATGAAAAAGGCTGCGGTCAAGGGGTAGGACGCGCAGTTTCAAAAGGCGGCTGCCCTGGGGAAGGCAGCCTCCGCTGCGAAAAAGTAGAAAAACAAGTCTTTTTCGTGATGCGAAGCAAATCCCATACGATACCTCTTCCGGTCGGGGCAGAGGCTTTTTCAACTACGTGTCCTACCCCTCTGTATGTGAGGGTGCAAAAAGACTTTTTCGTCAAGAATGGGAAAAGAAGAAAAAAGAGGAAAAAAGCAGTTAAATTCGGGCATTTGTGGTATGGTATGAGGACTCTAAACCGGACCATTTCCCTGACCCTGGTTCCCAAAGAACCCGGTCGGGTTGAAAAATATATTTAAGGAATTTCGTTTGCAAACCAAGCCTGATTACGCCAAAATTTGGCGCCGGGAAATATTGCCGCGCGTGCAAAAGCCGGCGCGCTATATCGGCGGCGAATGGAACCAGATCCGCAAGAATCCGGCCCAAGTCTCCCAACGCGTGGT
Organism: candidate division FCPU426 bacterium; assembly: GCA_030619365.1. Lineage (GTDB taxonomy): Bacteria > Oederibacteriota > JAAXVQ01 > JAAXVQ01 > JAUVAV01 > JAUXBQ01. The sequence goes on from JAUXBQ010000017.1 coordinate 15,837, forward strand.
GCTGGCCTTTCCCGACGTTTATGAGATCGGTTTTTCCTACCTTGGATTTCAAATCCTGTACGAACTGCTGAATCAGAACGCCGAGTTTTACGCGGAACGGGTGTTCTCGCCCTGGCCGGACGCGGAGGCGCTGCTCCGGGAAAGTGGGCTGCCGCTGATCTCGCTGGAGACCAGCACCCCGCTGGCGGATTTTGATTTTGTGGGCGTGACGCTGCAGCATGAACTCTCCTACACCAACGTACTGAACCTGCTGGACCTGGCCGGACTGCCCCTGGAACGGGATGCGCGTACTGAGAGCCAGCCGCTCATTTTGGGCGGCGGGCCAGGCGCCGCTAATCCCGAACCCATTGCCGAGGCCTTTGATCTGATTGTGCTGGGTGACGGGGAGCAGGTCGTGTCCGAATTACTGCTGGCCAACCGGGAACTGCGGTCCCAGCCGCGTGGGGAGCGCATCCGGGCACTGGCAAAGATACCCGGGATTTACGCCCCCGGCTTGTACCGGCCGCATTATTCGGCCCAGGGCCATTTCCAGTCCAGCGAGGCCGAGCCCGGACTGGCCCTGCCCGTCAGGCGTGGGGTGGCGCCGGCGCCGGCCCTGCCCGCCAAACCGCTGGTGCCATACCTGGGCGTTACCCATGACCGGCTGTCCGTGGAACTGTTCCGGGGCTGCGTCCGGGGCTGCCGTTTCTGCCAGGCCGGCATGATCAGCCGGCCGGTGCGGGAGCGGAATCCGCAGGAGATACTCGAACAAATGCTGACCGCCGTGCAGGACAGCGGCTTTGAGGAGGTTTCCTTTACCTCCCTCTCTTCGAGCGACTATACGCAACTCCTGCCCCTGCTGCGATCGCTGATGCAGGCCCTGGATGGTCGGCAGATCGCCATGTCCCTGCCGTCTATGCGCCTGGACAATTTCAGGCGCGAACTGGCGGAGACCATCCGGTCGGTGCGCAAGACCGGGCTGACCTTCGCGCCCGAAGCGGGCAGTCCCCGGCTCAGGGACGTGATTAACAAATATTTCGATGAGGAAGGATTGATCCAGAACCTGGCCCAGGTGTTTGCCGAGGGTTGGGACCTGATCAAGCTATACTTCATGGTCGGCCTGCCCACCGAGACCGACGCGGACGTGGCGGAAATCAACCGGCTGGTGCGTCGCATACTGGGCGCCGCACGCCGGACCGGATCTAAGCGCCGCGCGCCGCGTCTCAATCTGAGCGTCAATTTATTCGTGCCCAAGGCCCACACCCCTTTTCAGTGGGAACCGCAGCTCTCGCGCACAGTGGCCGCGGCCCGGCTGCAGCAACTAGCCCGGGAACTCCCGCGCGCGGCCGGCTTCTTCTTTGACCGTCGCGGCCGGGATGACCTGGACCGCGGCTATTTGGGGGCGGTTCTGGCCCGGGGCGACCGAAGGTTGTGGGCCGGCCTGAAGCGGGCCTGGGAATTGGGCGCGCGTTTTGACAGCTGGAGCGAACAATTCCGTTTCGATCTGTGGCAGCAGGCGTTCCGCGAAACTGGACTGGATCCCGACGCCTACGCCCTGCGCGCCCGGGACGTGGGGGAACCGCTGCCTTGGGATCACCTGGACACGGGCGTGAGCCGCGCCTACCTGGAGAAAGAAAGGGAACGGGCCCTGGCCGGCCAGACCACGACCGATTGCCGCCCGCCCGGGGCCTGCCACCACTGCGGTGCGCAAGATCCTAAGGCCTGCCCCCTGCCACCGGCTTCCGAACTGACCGCTCCGGAAGCATTGGCCCGGAAAACACCTCGTCCCGCGCGCGAATCCGTGCGTATCCGGTTGCGTTACCAGAAAACCGGGGATATGTCTTTTGTCGGGCATTTGGACCTCGTCAATCTGTTCCGGCGGGCCGCGCGGCGGGCCAGGTTGCCCTTGCACTACTCGGTCGGGTTCCATCCGCAGCCAGCTCTCTCGTTCGGCCCGCCTCTGCCCCTGGGCTTTCAGGGCTGGGCGGAGTGGATGGACTTGGGGCTGGACACCTGGCGCGATCCGCGTGAAATCGTGTTGGCCCTGAACGAAAAATTGCCGGCCGGGGTTCGGGTGGAAGCGGGCCGGGAAATTCCCCTCTCCACGGCGGCCCTGAGTCAGCAGGTGCAGGGCGGCGAATATCAATTCGTGTTTCCCGAACGGCCGGGGATGGCGGACGGCCTGGCGGCCCGCGTGGAGGCCTTTCAGAAAGCCGAGGAAGTTCCGGGCGAGCAGTGGTCCAAGCGCGGGGCGGTGAAAGTCAATCTGAAGCCGGCAGTGCTCGCGCTCTCGCTGCTGCCGTTGGGAGCAGACGGGCCCCGGGTGAGGCTGCTGCACAGCACGGAATTCCCGGGAGCGGCCAAAGTGACGACCATTTTGAATTACCTTTGCAACGGCACGGTCGCAGCCTGGGAGGTTCTGCCCGCCCGGTGCGCGTCCGGACGCGTGGTCGCGGACAAAATAGTAATCCCGTAGGCCGGCAGGACCGGCCGTCGGAAGAACAAAAAAGCCGGGGACATCGGAAACCCA
>JAUXBQ010000261.1 GCA_030619365.1 candidate division FCPU426 bacterium
AACCGGCCTCGCTCGCAATTTTCATCCTCAAGAGTGCAGTCATCCTGCGGTTTGACCGACCCGGTGTGCGCGAATATATTGAGGTAGGTGGGCAGAATAAACATGGCCACCCCCCAGGACGCGAACAGGGTGGTAAGCAATACCGCCGGAATGGCATAGATGAATTTTCCCATGAGCCCGCTGAGAAACAAAAGCGGGCTGAAGGCGGCGCTGATGCAGAGCAGGGTCACGGTGACCGGCCAAAAAACTTCCGCCACACCGGTCCGGATGGCCTCCAGTTTGGTCATGCCCCGCTCCAGGTACCGGTGGCAGTTTTCCGAGACCACGATGCCGAAATCCACGATCATGCCCAGGACCATGACCATGCCGAACAGGCTGATGACGTTCACGGTCATACCCATCAAGGACATGCCGATGAACGTCACCATGATCGAAATAGGAATGCTCAGGCTTACGATGGCGGATATGCGACTGCCCAGCAGGAGCAGCAATATCAGCGCCAGCAGAACGAACCCGGTGGCGGCGTTGACCAGCACGCTGGAAATGCGTTCCTTGGTGAATTCGCTCTGGTCCTGGAAAAGCTCCAGTTCCACCTCGTCCGGATACGCGCCCTGGAATTGGGTCATGGCCTCCAGCAAGCGCTCCACCAGCCGGATTTCGTCCTGGCTGCGCTTTTTCCAGACCCGGGTGATGATGGCCTTGCTGCCGTTATACCGTTCGTAGACATCCGGATCCGCAAAGGTGTCGGTAACCGTGGCCAGGTCCCGGAGCCGGACGAGGTATCCCAGGTCATTGGCCTGAATAATCGTATCGCGGATTTCGTCCAGGCTCTGAAACTGTCCCTTGGTCCGGAGCACGTATTCCTGGTCACCGATTCTTAAATCGCCGCCGGGCAAATCGACGTTTCGGGATTGGAGCTTGTCCACGATGGTGTTAATGCCGATGCGGTTTCGCTTGAGTGCTTGGGGATCCACTTCCACCAGGTATTCGCGATCCCGGGCGCCAATGGTCTCCACCTCGGCGATTCCCTCGATTTCATACAGGAAATCCTCCAGATCGTCAGCCACGGCGTATATCTTCTTGTAGTCTACGCCTGGTTTTTTTCCGAAAATCGCGACCTGGATGGCCACGGTTTTATCCAGTTTGAGTTCCTGCACCACCGGTTGCTCGGCGCGCGCGGGCAGGCGGTCGAAGGCGTCCACCGCATCCTTAATGTCCTGGACCACGTTTTTTTTATCCCTGCGGTCTTCCAGGTAGATCGCCATGACCGAGACGTTTTCCACGCTGTAAGTCCGCAGCTTGTCGATGCCATCCACTTCCCGGAGTTTTTTCTCAATGGGAATGGCAATGAGCTGCTCGATCTCGTCCGGCGAGGCGCCCGGATAAATGGTGGTAATGGTCATCATGTCGAAGTTGACTTCCGGGAAGGCCTCCCGGTTAATGCCGGCGCCCACGGCCAAACCCACACAGACAATCAATAAGACGACCAGGTTCACCAGCAGTTTGCGCTGGATCAGTTTTTTCGCTAAATTCAGCATTTCCTTGTCTCCCGGCCGGTTATTCCCCGTTTATTATTCTTTTGGAATGTATTTTTCAGGATCGATCCCGAACGTTTCAAAAAGCGCGTTTTGCGTCACAATGAACTGCAGCTGCATGACATTGAATTGGATCAGCATTTCCAGTTCAGCCTGCCGGCTGCCGGCCAGCGCGTCCACGCCGTTCTTGACCAGCGAGGCGTTCAGGCGTCCGTACCGCATTTGGGCCAGCATGCGCTCATAGAATTTCTCCGCTTCCCGCCGCGCCCGCAGGGTGGTCTGATAAACTTTGTGCAGGGTTTGGATCTGTTCGATCTGGCTCTCAATGTCATCCTTGATTTTACGTTCGTACTTGTCCCTCGCGACCCGGGCCTGCTTGCGCATAAAGCGGGCATTGCGTTCCTTGACTTCCTGGAGCGGGTTACCGAGCGGATAGGTCAGGGTTAATTTCCCGGCGTAGCCGACGGTGTTGTCCACGAACAGTTTTTCGTACGCCTCGCCGATATTCGGCTGCTGACTCAGCAAGTTGGCGGTGAGTTCGGCGGTCAGGCCGGGCAAGGCCAGGTTTTCGGCAATCTCCAGCTCCCACTGCGCCTGCTCCAGCATGCGCTGGGCGCTCAAATAGTCGGCCCGCTTGGCATAGGCGGTGGCCAGGGCTTTTTCCCGGTCCAGGTCCGGCAGTTGGTCAACCAGCACAGCCTTGCCTTGCATCAGGGTCTCGTCGTCGAGATTGATGGCTTGCATGAAATTCCGTTTGGCGTCCCGGTGTGCTTGCCGGGCCATCATCCATTTGACCTCAGCGCCGGCCACCAGGGTGTTGTAGTAGTGCAATTGAAACCGGTTGGTCAAGCCCAGGTCCACGTTCCTGGCCGTGATGTCCCGCACGGCCTTGGTTTCCTCCAGTTGCAGGCGGGTGTTGCTCGTGGCCGATTCCTTCAGCACCACGTTCCAATAGTCCATGACCACCTTGACCACAATGCCGGATAGTTGATAAAGAATCAGGTCCTTCTGAATCAGGGCGGCGTTCACAATTTGGCGCTGTTCCCGCTGCTCGGCGAAGCCAAAACTGTTTTGCAGCAGATCCTGCTTCAGCGAAAGATAAACAGACGGGCGGTGGTATAGGGAATCGCCGAAGGCCGGCATGGCCACCGGGCCCAGCCCGGGCAAGTCAAACGTCAGGTTGGCCAGGGTCGTCTCCGCCCGTTCGTGCGCGACAGCCAGGGATACCTGGGTGCCCGTGGGAAAGCGTTTGGCCAAAGCTGCTGAGAACAGCCAGATTTTCTGATCCGTGCCGATCAGCAGGCTGGTGCTCCCCGGATACTCCTGGTATTGCCCGCCAGCCTCCGCGTTCAAGAAGGGGCTGTACTTTAATTGGTAACTTTTATAATCGGAGTCCAGCTTGGCCAGCTCGTAGGCACCGGCGATGAGATCGTAATTGGATTCTATCGCCAGCCGGATGGCCTCGCCCAGGGTCAGTTTCTTCCCTTCCAGATAGACTGCGGGCTCGGACCCGATTTCAATATTGACGGCAGACGGTTTAATTTCCGCATGCGCCGGGCCACCGCTCCCCGCGCAGAGCATGAACAGAGTCGCGAAAACCAGACCCATGCCACGTTTACCCTGTTTCCCCATCATCATGACTCCTCCATCTTAATTCCTTGCCAAGATATTCGATCAACTCAAGGTATTCGTGAAGCCCCCGGCTCCAGCGCCGGCCGTCCGGGGTTCAGGCCGTGATTAGACGTCTTAAGTTTTTTTGGATCTTCAGCCAGTCTTTCAGCAGGTCGCTGCCCTGCCCGGATA
>JAUXBQ010000119.1 GCA_030619365.1 candidate division FCPU426 bacterium
CTACTTTTTCTTCATTTATGACCTGGTAAACCAGCCGATGCTGAATATTTGTTCGACGTAAGTATGCGCCGGCTAAATCACCTATTAGTTTTTCATAGGGGGGAGGAGTCTGATACGGATCTTTTTTCAAAACCTCAAATAGCCTTTCAAGCTCGGAACGGAGATTGCTGCGGGATATTTTTTTGGCATCTTTTTGCGCTTGCGGGGTAAAAATCAGAGTCCAGGCTACCATTTAAGCTTACGGCTGCAACGCTTTGCGGAGGTTTTTAATCCCTGGCGAATGGATTCGCGCATGCCGGGTATGGAAAGTAAATATAGCGTCTCCTGAACCGCCCGCCAATCCTCTTCGGAAATCAACACCGCACTGGACCGCTTGCCATTAATTTGTATCGGCTCATGGGAACTTGCAGCCTGATCCAATAAACGGTACAAATTGCTTCTGGCCTGACTGGCTGTAAATGTGGTCATTTCACTCACCTCACTCTAAACGTACCACATATCGTACGTGTTGTCAATGGGAGAGCTTCAGGTTCTCGCCCTTAATAAAAAACCCGCCAGAGGCGGGTTTTAGAAAATCGAGAGTTGAAAATCGACCGCATCGAAAATCCGGTTTCTTCGACTTTCGCCTATCGATTTTCGATTCTCGGCGTTTCGCCGGAGGCGGGTTTTTGAACAGTAGAACAGTTGAGCAGGAGACCGAGCAGGTGAACAGTTTTTACTCTGCTGTTCTACTGCTCACCTGTTCAGCTGCTCTCCATTTTTCGCCTTCGGCGATTGAAAAATAAAACCCGCTTATCGGCGGGTTTACGAAAATCGAAAGTCGAAAATCGACCGCATCGAAAATCCGGTTTCTTCACCTTTCGCCTATCGATTTTCGATTCTCGGCGTTTCGCCGGAGGCGAAACGCTGGTGGGCAGTACAGGGCTCGAACCTGTGACCTCTTGCATGTCAAGCAAGCACTCTAACCAGCTGAGCTAACTGCCCACGTATGAGCCTAATAAAAATGGCATTTTAGGGAAAAAGTCCGGGAATGGCAACTGAAAAATCAGCCCGGCCTTATTTTCCAGCCTTCCAGTTCGCGGATAAAATTCTGGCGGGTGAGATCAAAGGAAAGGGGCGTCAGGGAGGCAAAACCGTCCGCGAGGGCGATGGCGTCTGCGTCCGGCGTGGGATCGACCACGGACACGTCTTCCAATGAAAGCCAGAAATAATCCCGGCCGCGCGGGTCCTGCCGGCGCTCGTATTTATCATTGTACCGCAGGCGGGCCTGACGGGTAAGGCGCACCCCCTTAATGTCTTCCGAAGCTCCCACAGGCACGTTCAGGTTGAGCATGACGCCCTGCGGCAACCCCCGTTCCAGGATCTGTTGAGCGATATTCCGGGTGTACATCGCGGCTGCCGTATAATCATGGCTGCGGCTGAGTCGTCCCATGGACACGGCCAGGCTGGGAATGCCGTAAATCGTCCCTTCCATGGCGGCGGAGACCGTTCCCGAGTACAGCACGTTGGTCCCGATATTGGGACCCGCATTGATGCCCGAAACCACCAAGTGCGGCGGTTTTTCCAGCAGGTTGCTCACCGCCAGCTTCACGCAGTCCGCGGGCGTTCCGTTCACCGCCCGGCCAAAGCGTTCGCCATTGCGAAAAATATCCATGACCCGCAGAATGTGCAGCATGGTAATGGCATGACCGGCCGCGCTGCGCTCGGTGTCCGGCGCGATGACCTCCAGCCGGCCCAGGCCGTCCAGCGCGTCCTTGAGCGCGGCCAGTCCCGGCGCGTGGATGCCGTCGTCGTTGGTAATCAGGATATCGGCTTTTTCCGGCATGAAACGGGCCTTTACTGAAACAGGATTGAAAAATCACCCAAAAAAGCAGGGGCACGACATTCAGCCACCGTAGGCTGAATGTCGTGCCCCACCAGAAGGTCGAAGGCTCGCGGGCCTTATTTTTTCTTGGTCGGAGCTACTTCCTCGGCCGGCGCCTTTTCCGGCTGGGCTTCCTGGCCGCCGTATTTCTTTTTGCTCTCCGCCAGAAACAATTCGGTTAAGTGATTGTTATACGCTTCGCGCTGCTTGGGTGTCAGATCGCTCAGATAGCGCATCATCTCGCCCATGGTCGTACCGTACTTGGCGTAAATCTTATCGCTTTGTGCGCGGATTTTTTCGTTCAGGGCCATGAGTTTCTTGGGGCCCTTGGGCAGATTCTTACCGCTGGGAAATGCTTTCAGGCTTTGCACTGATACTTCATGCGTGATTTGCGCCGCTTTTTTGGGCTTCAGGTTTCCCTTGTACGGTTCTTTTTCCTTTTGCAGGCTCTTCACGACTTCTGCCAGCTTGGCGTCCAGGTCCGCGTCCGTTTTCGCGGGCGTTTGCGTGGATTTGCCACATCCCACGGTACCAGCCAGAAAAGCAAGGGTCAGCATGACGACACCCATGCGCCAGAGGGAATTAGAATTTGTCACTGTTATCTACCCCTTTCGCTTGATAATAATTTCGAGATTAATGATATCATATCTGTTCGCATGGTCAATCATTTTTACTCTGCTGTTTCCCGCGTTTTGTGGTAGTACGCATAAAGCGGTTGATCAAGGCCAGGGCTGACACGGCCAGGCCGGTGGACAGCGCGGCCAGCAGGTACATGCCGCTGCCGCAAGCCAGGCCGATGCCCGCGACTGCCCAGATGGAGGCGGCGGTGGTCAGCCCGCGGACCAAACCGCCTTCCGCGTGAATGATAGTGCCCGCGCCGAGGAACCCCACGCCCGTAACCACCTGGGCCGCGATTCGGCCGGGATCAATATTGGTGCTCTGGCCCGCGTAGCGCACGAACATTTCAATCGAAACGATCATGATCAGGGCCGAACCCAGGCAGACCATGACCAGGGTTTTCACGCCGGCTGGTTTGTGCGCCCGTTCCCGGTTCAGGCCGACCAGTCCGCCCAATCCTACGGCCAGGCCCAAGCGCAGCAACATTTCCCACCAAGGCAGACTTTCGATTCCCATGATTTACCCCCTTGCTTCCTGCAACATAATCAGTCGGGTTCCGCAACCCCCAGCGTGAGCCGAGGGCGAATTCGCCCCATTTTTTTCTCACCCAAGCCTTTTACCAACTGCAATTCGTCTATACTTCCAAAACCGCCGCGCGCCTTGCGCAAGCGGACGATACGTCCGGCCAGCACCGGCCCGATACCCGACAAAACGGTCCATTCCAGGACCGTGGCCTGGTTAATGTTCAGCAACCTGCTCTCGGCCGGCGGGATTGACGCGTCCCTGTGAGGTTGCCAGGCCTGGCGCGCCAGGGAGACCAGCACGACAGCCGCGAATACGGCCGCAGCCACGCCCACGGCCCCGGGGCGCAGGCGCTTCAATTGAAAGTCCTCATGGCGTGATCCAGCCCGTGCCCGATCCAATCCAGTACGGCTTCCGCGGCCCGTGCCACGGCTTCGCGCATAGGAACGCGTTCTTCCCGCGCAAAACGTCTAAGCACGAAATCGCTCACTTCCTGGGGAAGCGACGGTTGCCCAATCCCGATTCTCAGGCGCGGGAAAGATTGAACGCCCGTCTCCTCAATGATGGATTGCAGGCCGTTATGCCCGCCCGCACTGCCCCCCCCCCGCAGGCGCAATTGTCCCAGGGGGAGGTTAAAATCGTCCAGCACCACCAGCAGGTTTTCCGGTTGGAGTTTAAAGTACCGGACCAGGGCGGCGGCCGCCTGGCCGGAATGATTCATATAGGTAAGGGGCCGGGCCAGAACCACGGAATGTGAACCGCGCCGCCCCTGCCCCCATTCAGCGTTCAGGCTGCGGCGGCTCAGGCGGAGGCCCAGGTCCAGGCTGACCGCGGCCAAGACCTGGGCCCCCAGATTATGACGGGTGAGCGCATACTGCCGCCCGGGATTTCCCAATCCGATAATGAGTTTCACTTGGTTGCGACGGATGAAATCCCGAGATTAAGCCTTCTCTTTTTCCACCCGGCGCTGCTCCCTTTCTTTCTCCCCGATCACTTCCGGTTCTTTGCTTGCTTCCGGCGTCTCGGCAACGACTTCGCCTTCCTCGGCTGGTTTCTCTTCTTCCACGCGCGGGGCCACTACGTGCACGACCGGTTCATGGGAATCCACCAGGATCTCGACCCCTTCGGGAAGCGTCAAATCCGCCACCATGATCGCGTCGCCGATGCCGAGGTCGGACACTTCCAGCGTGATGTTCTCCGGCAACACTGCCGGCAGACAACGGATGGCCAGGTCGCGGTGAACCACTTCCAGCATACCGCCCTCTTTCAAGCCCTTGGCCGAGCCGGTCACTACCACGGGGATTGAGGTCTCCAGTGGCTGGTCCAGCGAAATCCGGACGAAATCGACGTGCAGCATTTCCGAGGTCATCGGATGCCGCTGCACGTGTTTGACCATTACCGTTTCCTCGCGCGACTGCCCGTTGTCTTGGATCGCGAGTTTCACCAAGACATTCCGGCCGGCGGAGGTATGCAGGGCCTGGTTGAGTTCCTTATCCCCGACCTGAAGGTTGATCGTTTCCCCGCCCTGCCCGTAGAGCACGGCCGGAATGAGTTTTTGGCTGCGCAGACGGTTCATGGCGTTTTTCTTTTTCACCGTCCGCACGTTGGCGTTGACTTGAACTTGTTTCATTGGCTTGCCTCCTGCGTTTTTCTCTTTATGAGTATTCCGGATCCTGCTGGATCAGCTAAACAGCGTGCTGACCGTGGTTTCCGCGTGAATGCGCCGGATGGCCTCGCCGAACAGCGGGGCCACGGAGATCACGCGGACTTTGGTGTTCAGTTCCGGATTCTTCACGGGTATGCTGTCCGTGACCACCAATTCCTTGATTTTCGAGTCCCGGATCAGCCCGGCGGCCGGACCGGAAAAAATCGGGTGTGAACCAAAGGCGTAGATGTCGCGGGCGCCCTGATTCCTGATGAAGCGGACGGCCTCGATGAGGCTCTGGCCGGTGGCAATCATGTCGTCCACGATCAGAACGTTCTTGCCCTTTACGTCGCCGATGACGTTCATGGCCGTGGCTTCGGTCGGCCCGTTGCGGCGTTTGTCCACAATCGCCAGCGGCACCCGCAGTTTGGCGGCGTAATGCCGTGCCAGCTTGATGCCGCCCACGTCCGGCGTGACAATGATCAGGTTGCGGATGCGCTTCTGGCGAAAATACTGGATCGTGACCGGCGCGGCCTGCAGGTTATCCACCGGGATGTCGAAAAAGCCCTGGATCTGGTCGGCGTGCAGGTCCATGGTTAGCACGCGGTTCGCACCGGCCGTGGTAATAAGATTGGCCACCAGCTTGGCGGTAATGGGCACGCGGGGACGATCCTTGCGATCCTGGCGGGCGTAGCCGAAAAAGGGCAGTACCGCGGTAATGCGGCGCGCCGAAGCGCGGCGCAGGGCGTCGATCATGATCAGGAGTTCCATCAAATTATCGTTGCTGGGCGGGCACGTGGGCTGAATCACAAACACGTCGGCGCCGCGCACGTTTTCCTTGACCTGCACCGAGATTTCGCCCTCCGGGAACCGGCCCACATCGATTTTCCCCAGAGGTTTGCGTATAAACTTGGCGATGGCGGCCGCCAAATGGGTGTTCGCGTTCCCGGAAAATAATTTCATTTCATTGGCCACTGGCCTGCCCCTCCTCGCGTTTTTTTTCTGATATGCATCCCGGACCCGCGTCCGGAGACTATCGGGACCGGGCTGCTCTTTTTTTCAGCACCCGCGCCGGCACGCCCACCACCACGGTTTCGGCCGGCACCCGGGTCCCGGCCTTCACCACGGCGCCCGCGCCGGTCAGCGCCCGCCGGCCGATGCTGCAGGGGGCCACCAAAACCGTGCTGCTCCCCAGAAAGGCTTGTTCCCCGATGCGGGTGGCGTGCTTGCGCGCTCCGTCGAAATTGGCGGTGATGACGCCGGCGCCGATGTTGGCGTGCCGTCCCACCGTGGCGTCACCGATGTAGCTCATGTGCCCGATTTTAACGCCTTGCTTGATCCGGCTCCGGTTCGTTTCCGCATAGTTGCCGATGACCACGTAGGATTCAACCTTGGTGCCGGGCCGCAGATGCGAAAACGGCCCCACCCGCACGTAGTTGCCCAGGACCGACCGTTCCAGGATTGAGTAGCGGATGCTGACTGCTTTCCCGGTTCGTGTGCAGTCCAAGTGGGTCTGGGGCCCGATCCGGTTTTTCCGCCCCACCACCGTGCTCCCGGTTAAAAAGGTTCCTGGCCAGATTTCCGTATCCGGACCGACCTTGACGTCCGGGTCCACCCAGGTGCTGGCCGGATCCCAAATGGTCACCCCGGAATCCATGAGCGCCTGCAGCTTGCGCTGATTCAGCACGCTCCCGGCCCGGGCCAGATCCTGGCGGGTATTCACGCCCAGGATCTCGTTTTCCTCCGGCGTGCGATACGCCGCCACTTTTTCTCCCTGGCGGCGCAGCAGTTCCACCACGTCGGTCAGATAATACTCCCTCTTGCGGTTGCTGTTTTTCAGGCGGCCCAGCACCTTCCAGAGTAGCGGCAGAGAAAAACAATATGCGCCGCTGTTGATCTCGCGAATCGCGCGCTCAGCCGCGGAGGCGTCCCGTTCTTCCACGATGCGCGCCACCCAGCGGGGATCCTGCGTATCGCGGACCACGCGGCCATACCCCCGTGCTGCCCGGACCTCCGCGGTCAGCACCGTGGCCGCCGCGCCCAATCGCCGGTGGGTGGCGAGCAGCCGCTTGAGGGTCTGGGGGCGGATGAGCGGCGCGTCCCCGCACAACACCAGGACGTCACCCGATAAATTTTTAAGCCCCGCCCGCGCGGTCTGCACCGCGTGTCCGGTACCCAGTTGCCTGGCCTGGACCGTGGTGGCTACGTCGCTGGGCAAGGTTTTCCGTACGCGTTCATGTTCGTGACCCAGCACCACCACTCGCCCTCCAGCGCCCGCGTAACGAGCGCCCCGGAGCACCCAGTCCAACAGACTGCGCCCCGCCAAGGTCTGCAGAACCTTGGGGGTTTGCGACTTCATCCGCGTGCCCTCGCCGGCGGCGAGAATGATGGCGATGAGTTTTCGTTTTTTAGACACTATGTTGGCCTCATTAAATAGTAAAAACGCGAAAACCGAGAATCGAAAATCTGGTTTTCCCGATTTTCGATTCTCGGCCAAAAAATTCGCTTTGCGATTTTTTTGGCTGCCGGGCAAGGATTCGAACCTTGATAAACGGCTCCAAAGGCCGCCGTCCTACCATTGGACGACCCGGCAAGAATCAGTTGATCGTTGCTTAAAAAAAAAGCAGGAGGAACTCCTACCCTTTCATGGCATCCCTAGCCTGGGATTTCAACATCGTGAAAATCGAGAGGCGAAAGGCGACCGCAGGTTCGCTTCAGACCGATTTTACTGCTCTACTGTTCGACTGCTCACCTGCTCTGGAAATTTCGCTTAGCAAAATTTCCTGGCCATCAGGTCAATTGGATTCAAAAACTTCCTGACGCTCCTGAATCCCGGGCATCGCGGAAAACTGGTCGAGTAGCGACTCTTTTTTATATTCCACCAGCACACGTTCTTCCAGTTCGCGCCGCATATCACTGTTCAGCGGGTGTGCGACATCCATGAACGTGCCGTCCCGGCGCTTGCGGGAGGGCATGGCGACGAATAATCCGCTGGCCCCCTCGATGATCTTCAAGTTATGCACGACAAAGGCGTTGTCGAAGGTAACCGTGACATAGGCCTTCAGCTTGTTTTCCTGTCGCGGAAATATCTTCACATCCGTGATTACCATACAGCCACTCATCCTCCTGGGCGGATTATCACCGTGCGACTGAACCGCTGGTACGGGTCAATAAACACACCGGGTACCTATCCGCCAGTTGTCGTTGCAGATTCCGGGCTTGCCCCCGTGAGTGAAACAAGCCAAAAACCGTGGGACCGCTGCCTGACAGCATGGCGCCCAGCGCGCCCCCCTTCAGCAGATCCTGCCGGATCCGGCTAACCACGGGATGCTCCGGTTCC
>JAUXBQ010000080.1 GCA_030619365.1 candidate division FCPU426 bacterium
CCGGAGTATACAGGGACCGCGACGCGCAGCGTGACGCCGACGCAGACGTTGACGGGCACTCCGGAGTATACAGGGACCGCGACGCGCAGCGTGACGCCGACGCGGACATTGACGGGCACGCCGGAGTATACAGCGACCGCGACGCGCAGCGTGACGCCGACGCAGACATTGAATTTCACTGCTACATCAACAGCCACACCTACTGATACGCCTACTTATACAGTAACGCCAACAGCAACAAATACACCGTAAGAACTGTTTTAAATATGGATAGTGATTAATTAGCTGCGTTTGGCTAGAAAGATTCTCTCAAGCCAGGGAAAGAATCATATGCGGTAACTGCAAATATAAAAAAACATCGAGGTGTTTTGTGTTTAAAACTAAGGGTAAATCCCCCTACCAGGAGAAGAGGCGGCTTGTTCAGGGAATAGGAATAAACATGAAGCTAAACATACTGCTATGCTTCAGCATATTATTTATAACTGGATGTGCCGGTCCGATGATGCGTCCGGTAAAAGTGTATTCGTTGTCTCAGGCAAAGACTGCTCACCCCCAGATGGACAAATCGCAATATATCCTGCAACTGGGCGATGAAATTGAAGTTAAATTTTATTACCAACAGGATTTAAACGAATACCAGGCTATACGTCCGGATGGCAAAATATCTTTACAGCTCAGTGAGGATATTCAAGCAGCGGGTGTGACTGCGGAAGCCTTGGCTAAGACGATTACTCATAAATACCGTAGAATTCTCAGACGTCCAGAAACTGCGGTTATTGTTAAAAAGATCGTTAAAGCAAAGATTTTTATCGGGGGTAGAGTACGGAACCCGGGCGTTATGGAAGTGGAAAGCACTCTCACGGCCTTGCAGGCCATCTTTCAGGCCGGAGGTTTTAGTGATTCGGCGGAACTGCGCGAGGTCCTTCTAATTCGCCGGGAAAACAACACGCTGAAACCCCAAACATATAAGTTGAACTTAGAGGAACCTAATAACGATATTTTACTTCACCCCTACGATATTGTTTATATTCCTCCCAGTCCCATTTCCCAGGTCAATTCATTCGTTGAAGAGTACATCAACAAGCTTATTCCTGTTTCATTCGGTTTGACGTACCAAATTAATAGGTTTTAACTTGTATTGTTTGGATTTTTGCACGCTCTGTAGAAGATCCGTCATTTCCGAGGAGGCGGTGGCTCTGCTGCGGAGGATGGACACTTGGCTCGCACCGGTTAGAACGATAAAGGTCATTCCTTGCGGTCGCACTGACCGAAAGGATAGAGCACACTTTGTGTGGCCGTTCCAACATGATAGAGCATGAACAGATAGGGAGATTCCTGCGGCCGCTGGAGAGCTCCATGCTTTTAGCGGCCTGAGATTGATATCAAATGGTTGGCGGGGGTTGAAAGCCTTAGGAAAGAGCGCCGGTACTTGGCTGACTAAGGAGGTGAGAAATTATGAGGGCCGTCGATCAATCACTAAGTGATAAAATCGAAGACCGACGCAATCTTTACCGGCGAAAAATTTATAAAAAAAAGATCCTGCTGATCGGCTGCTGCCACGAAACCCATACTATTGCGGAGAACCTGTCGAGGATTTCCGACGAATATTTGGTAGTAGGTTGCATGAGCACAAGCAACCGTGACCCCGTCCCTTACGTGCCCGATACTACCTTACATATTTTCGGCGAACTTAGGGAGATGGAGATTTTTTTAAATCTAATCCCGCTTAAAATCAACATCATCATTTTGGCTGATCCCGAAATCCGGCACCATCAAGTGCTTAAGATCCTGGGCTTGGCGCGGAAATACGGCGTGGAACTATGGACCATTCCTATGTTGGCCAATGCCTTTGTGGGGGACTTGAGATTTTTCAGCTTTTATGGTCATCCGGTCATCAAAATTATGGATAACAAGATCCCCAGGCATAAATTGATATGGAAAACCGCCTTCGACTATATCGGTGCGCTGCTGGGATTATTGGTCAGCTTTCCTATACTTTTATTAATCGCCCTGCTCATAAAATTGACTTCAACTGGCCCGATATTGTACCGGCAGGAGCGGGTGGGAAAGAACGGCAAGGTTTTCAAGGTCATTAAGTTCCGCAGTATGCTCGTTAATGCCGACAGCACCAAGTTGGCGTTTTTTAGCCAGATCAATGATAGCCAGGTAACCCCCCTCGGCAGGTTTCTGCGGAAAACCCATCTCGACGAGTTGCCCCAGCTTTTTAATATATTCGAGGGAACCATGAGCATCGTTGGTCCGCGACCGGAAAGATCCATTTATGTAGAAGAATATACTAGTTATATGCCTTTTTACAATGATCGTTTTGTCATCAAGCCGGGTATCACGGGAATGGCCCAGGTTTATGGTGCCTACCATTCCAAGGCGGAAGAAAAACTGATTTTTGACCTGAATTATATACATAATCTCAACCTATTCCTTGATATCAAAATCTGCCTGCGTACGCTTTGGATCGAGATTAAAAGCCTGTTGCTTTTCTGGAAAAACTAAAAAAAGCTACGTTGCTGCTATCAGTTCCTTCGTGATGCTGCGGGAGTTTCTGGGAAAATAAACCGCCGCGGTGTGCGGCATTTCCTTGCCAGAGTAGTTCCTCCTTTCTGATTCCGGCGCACGGAAATTATTGAGTAAAATTCAGGAGAGCGAATTATAGGCAGAGTATTTCAGGTCAAAAGTCCTTGCCAGGTACTTTTTTTCGTCGTAAACTATTATGGATTAATTTTAGCTGATCTGAGAAAGGATATTCCCGGGTGACCCCAGTCTATCTTGGCATTGATCTGGGCGGAAGCAACATCACGGCCGCACTCATTACCTCCAGCGGAAAATTGCTTCGCCTGGAAAAAATTAAGACCCACTCGCACGAAGGAGTCCGCAAAACAATCGCGCGGGTCGTAGACTTGGCCCGCCTGGTACAGGTGGCCGCCAGTGTGCCTAGTCGTCAGGTCAAGGCCGTTGGCATCGGAGTGCCGGGCGTAATCTCCTGCAAAAGCGGCGTGGTTCGGTTTTCCCCGAATCTGCCGGGGTGGAAAAACGTGCCTTTGGCGGCTAAAATCAAAGCTGCCTTGAAAAAGCCCATTGTTATGGACAATGACGCCAATGTTGCGGCTTACGGCGAAAAGTGGATGGGCGCAGGGAAGAAATACAATCATGTGGTGGTGTACACCCTGGGAACAGGTGTGGGCGGTGGCGTCATCGTGGACAGCAAGCTGCTGCACGGTTATAGCGACGGCGCCGGGGAACTCGGTCACATGACCATTCTGCCCGAGGGACCGCGCTGTAATTGCGGCAACCGGGGCTGCCTGGAGGCGCTGGTTTCGGGCACGGCCATAGCCCGGGAAGGCCGGCGGGCGGTCAAGGAGCATCCCAAATCGGCCTTGGCCCGTCTTTGCGAAGGCCGGGCCGACCTGGTGACCTCCAAGCTGGTTTTTCAGGCGGCCAGCGCCGGTGATGTGACCGCGAAAAACATTGTTGCGCAAACCGGACGATTTTTGGGAATCGCGGTGGCCAATATCATCAATTTGTTGAACCCGGAAGCAGTGATCATCGGAGGCGGCGTTTCCAAGGCCGGGGAGGATCTGCTGAAGCACGTTCGCCGGGAAGCGGGGCGTCGCAGCATGGATGATCTCGGCAAGGGTGTAAAAATCGTCGCAGCCAAGCTGGAAGACCGGGCAGGCGTGTTCGGGGCGGCCCGTCTCGCCATGCAAAACTCGCATTACCAGGCCGAAGGAGGAAGGAAACGGCGTCATGAATAAAAAAATCATATTTATCGAGGACGATACAGACACCCGGAATGCCGTTAAGTTTATACTGGAAGCGGAGAATTACGAGTTCTACGGCGCGGCCAGCGGTCCCGAGGGAATTGCCAAGATCACCAAATACAATATCGATCTGCTCCTGCTCGACATCATGATGCCGGGTATGGACGGCTTTGAGGTTTGCCGGGCCATTAAAAGCGAACCCACCATCGATTTGCCGATCATTTTTGTTTCCGCGAAATCCGAGGCCAAGGAGATCGCGCGCGGCTTCGCCCTGGGCGCGGATGATTACGTCATCAAGCCGTTCGAACCGTCCGACCTGGTTCACCGGGTCAAGCGGGTGCTGGAAAAATACGAACGGGGAAACCACAACTCCGAGACCGCGGGTTAAATGGCCGGATGGTCCGGCTCCCGCCGCCTGTCCGCCGGGGAGTGACCAGGGTGAATATTTCCCACCAGCAGTTTGAAGAGATCATTCGAACCTCCTTTCAAAAGATTCCCCCCCAGTTTAGGCAATACCTGGAAAACGTGGCCTTTGTCCTGGAAGAAACGCCGGACGCTGAATTGCGCCGTGAGCTTCAATTGCGTCCGAATGACGAATTGTTGGGACTCTACCAGGGCGTTCCCCGCACCCGCCGGGGAGCCGGATTCGGCAATGCCTTGCCGGATAAAATTACCTTTTACCGCCTGGCCCTGCAAGACCGCTGTGAAAACGCGGAGGCCCTGCGGGAGGAAGTGTTGGACGTGCTCAAACACGAGATCGGCCATCATTTCGGTATGGATGAAGCCCAGTTGGAGTCCATCGAAGGGCGCCGCCCCATACTGGCCCGGAGGAACAGGGGATGAAGGTGGTCATTCAGCGCGTGACTCGCGCCCGCGTGACGGTTTCCGGCCGGGAAGTCGCCTCCCTGGACCGTGGCTTTTTATTGCTGGTCGGCGTGTCAACGCAGGATACGGAGGCGGACGCCGCGAGCCTGGCCCGCAAGATCAGCGGTCTGCGGATATTTGAAGATACGGAAGGCAAGATGAACCTGGGATTGGATGAAGTGCGCGGCGAAATCCTGGCCGTGCCGCAATTCACGCTGCTGGGCGATTGCCGCCGGGGTCGTCGCCCGGATTTTAATCAGGCTGCCCGGCCGGAGCAGGGGCAGGCGCTTTTTGAGGCGCTGTGCCGGGTGCTGGTGGCCATGGGCTGCGGGGTGAAAAAAGGCGCCTTCCAGGAGCACATGCAGGTCGAACTCGTGAACGACGGCCCGGTTACGCTGATCCTGGATTCGAAAGAATTTAAAAAATAGATCGCGAAGAGCACGAAGAAAAGAAATCCACGAAGGACACGAAGGGAAAGAATGACCACGAAGAGCACGAAGAAATACAAAGTAAGTAAGGATTACAGCCTATAAAGCTTTGTGATTTTAAACCCTTTATTATTTCGTCTTTCTTCGTGTCCTTCGTGATCCTCTTTTTCTTTACTTCGTGCTCTTCGTGGATGATCCTTTTTGAAGGTAGGTTATGAAACCTCCAATCAAGTTTTTACATACGGCTGATCTGCACCTGGGCGCGAAGTTTGTGGGCCTGGGCGGGCGCGGGAAAGAACAACGCCTTCGCTTGCGCGAGGTCATGCAGGATATAACGGCCCTGGCTTTGCGCGAGCAGGTGGACATGGTCCTCCTGGCCGGGGACATGTTTGACAACAACACGCCCTCGAGGGAATCCATCCAGGTATTTCAGGAATCCCTGTTCAAACTGGCGGGTGCGCGCATTCCTACGCTGCTTATCGGCGGCACCCATGATCCCTGCCTGGAGCAGGGTGTCCTGGCCCAGCTGGCCCGGCAATCCCCGGGCCAGTTCATTCTGTTCGGACCGGAGAACCGTACCTGGAATCATCCCGGCAAACCGGTGACTGTGCAGGGTGTTTCACTGCTGGCGGCTGACCACCCCCGCCGCCCCCTGGCCAATTTGCGCCGGACACCGGGCCCGGAATGGCAGATCGGCATGGCGCACGCCTCGCTGGAAGTGGGCTCCGGCAGCGAACGCGAAGCCGCCTTCACCTCGGCGGACGTAGGGGAAACACAGCTGGATTACCTGGCCCTGGGGCACTGGCACCGCTTACGGGATTGTTCCGCAGGGGAAACCGTGTGCTGGTATTCGGGATCGCCGGAAATGATCGCCCTGGACGAGGGGGAGCGCGGGTCCGTGCTGATCGTGAGCCTGGAGGAGGGGAAACAGGCCGAAGTTCAGGCCAAGAGCGTGGGGCGGCGGTTTCTGGTGAAGCTGTCAGTGGACGGCCAGGCTGAGGACAAGATCCTGCGCCAGGCGCGGGCCCTGGCCGATCCGGATGCGGTTCTGGACCTTACGCTGACCGGGATTTTCCCGCCGCAAGACCTGCCTGACCTGGACAGCCTGCGCCAGCAAATGGAATCGGATTTTTTCTTCGTTCGCCTGCACAGCGCGGTTTTCGCCGAGATTTCGCCGGAACAACTGTCCGCCTATCCGGAGAACACGGTGCTGGGCCGTTTTATCCGGCTGGTGCAGGAGCGCAAAGAGCAGGCGGATCTTAAACAACAGCCGGAATTGGACCAAGCGCTGCAATTGGGCGTGGCCATGCTCACCGGACGCGAGGTGGCGCCGTGGTCCTGAAGCAACTCGAGCTTTTGCGCTTTAAACACTTTTTAAACCACCGGGTGGATTTCCAACCGGGTTTCAACGTGATTCGCGGCCCGAATGAATCCGGCAAGAGCACGCTGCGCCGGGCCCTCTTGACGGCTTTCTTCGGTAACCCCACCAGTTCCAGCGAGGGGGTCAAGGCCCTGACCACTTGGGGACAGAGCGAACGGTGCGAGCTTCGCCTGGAATATCTGGACGAGAACGGCCAGACCTGCCGGCTCCGCAAGGATTTTGCCGCCAACAAGATATTTCTACTGCGCGGTGAAGAGTCCTTCCGCACGCTCAAGACCATTCAGAATTACCTGCAAGCCACGCTGGGGATTCCCACCGAGGAGCTGTACGAGCTTTGTGCCTCGCTCGACGTCCGTTCCCTGGGAAATTTTGGGTCCCTGACCGACCGTAAACAAGTGGGGAAAATGCTCGCTGGCCTGATGACCGGTTCAGCCGCCGGGCAGGACGTGCTCCAGGTGTTGAAGCGCCTGGACGACGCGCAGCGGGAACTGGTCAAGGGCGAACGCGCCGCGGCTAAGACCGCCGGTCCCATTAAAGCGGCCCGGGAACGCCTGACCAAGTTGCGCGCCAAATTGGCCGAGACGCAAAGCCTACTGAAGAGCCGCGGTCAGCAGCTGCAAACTTACCAAGCCCTCAGTTCAGATACAGTCAACAACGAGGCGGAACTCGCCCAGACCGAGCGTTTGCTGCAGGCCAACCGAAAAATATCCGAAGCTGAAAAGCGGAAACGAGAGTTGGCGGCGCAGGACGCTGATTTTGAAAAAAACGCGCGGGCGGTGGGCAGTTGGGAGTCCCGGGCCACTGCCGTGCGCACCGCGCTGGAGCAGGAAAAAGCCGCCCGGCTGGCTCCAGAGGCGATCGAGGAACTCAGGACTTTGTTGCTGACCAGGTCGCAACCGGCACCGCGCGTTTCCGTACACCGGGATCCCATTGCCCGGATCCTGATGATCTGTGGCAGTGTGGTGGGTCTGGCCGGATTGACGCTCTTCTTTTTTAAATGGATGGTCGGCCTGTTGGTGTTGATCAGCGGCGCGGGGACCTGGATCGCGGGCTGGATGAAAAAAACCGCCATCCGCGAGCAGGAACGCCGGCATAACCAGGAAACCAGCGAGTGGCAAGCAGCGGGGGCGGCGCTCGATCGCCGTTTGCATGAGTTTCAGGAACAGGCCCAGGGCCTGGAGGGCGAGGCGATTCTGTCCTCCTGGGAGCGCGCGCAAAGCTTGCGCACGGAAAAACAAGCCATGGAGCGGCAGCTTGGGGAGATGCCGGCCATTGATCACGAACGCTGGCAGGAGGTCCGCCGGGATTTGCGACTGACGGAAGACGTGCTGCAGTCCACGGAATTGGCGCCCCTGCGCCTGGCACCCGCGGACTTTGCCTCCCGCCAGCACACCTTTCACTCGCTGGAAACCCGGCTGAGCGAACAGCGCGAACAAAAGAGCCGCCTGCAGGCCCTGCTGGATCACAGCCAGGGCCAGTTGGACGGTGTGGCCGAATTGGACGAAGAGATTGCCGAGAGCCGGGAACGCCTGGCTTATTTGGAGGAACGGGCGCGGGTTTGCCGCCTGACGCACGAGCTGTTGGATCAGGCGAGGCGTGACACGCTGAATCCCGCCCGGCAGGTTCTGGAAAACCGCGCCGGTGAATTGTTCGCCGTAATGAGCCGCGGGCGGTACCAGAATATAGCAGTTGACGATGAGGATTTATCCAGTAAGATATTAGTGACGGAAACGGGGAAGTGGGAGACACCGGACGTATTGTCGCAGGGCGCGTTTGACCAGTTCTATCTCAGCCTGCGGCTGGCCTTGTCCGAAATTCTGGCCGGCGGCCGGAAACCGCCCCTGCTTTTGGATGAGCCGTTGACCGCGTTTGATCCTGACCGGATGGCGGCGGCTCTGGCTCATCTCCGGCAGATCGCGCAAGAGCGACAGGTATTGTTCTTCACCTGCCGGCCGGATTACGATGACGCCGCGGATCACGTGATTCGATTGTGAGGAAAGACGCGGAATAAGCTATCTGGGGATGAAAGGGGTTCGGGGAATATGCGGGAGCTCATAACAGTGGTCATTTGCATCGTGTTATTTATGGTCGCCCTGCAAAGCGGCCTGATCAAGACGGGGTTGGACTACACGGCTGTTTCCGAAAACAACGAGAATCTCAAACAGGTCAACGAGCAGCTGACCACCAAGCTTAAGCAAATGAACGAGTGGACCAAGGGCGCTGACCGCTCCGTGTCCGCCGGCCAGGTAGCCAGGTTGGAGCGAATGGAGAAAGCCAAGGAACAACTCAAAAAGCAACTGGCGCGCGAGATTAAAACCCGGGAAGTCGAGTTGAAAGAATCCGGGGAACAGTTCAAGCTGGTGCTGCTGGATAAAGTGCTTTTCGCCCGGCAGTCCGACCAGATCCAGCCGGGATCCCGGGATCTGCTGCACAAGATCGCCAAGATTATCAATTATTTCGACAACTTGGAAATCGAGGTCGCGGGTTACACCAACAACCAGCCCATCGCCGCGCGCTTCCGGAAAAAGAATTCCACGCACCTTAAGCTGTCCGTGTCGCGAGCCGTGGCCGTGGCTAAGTTTCTGCAGCGAGAGGGGCAGGTGGACCCCGTACAGATCAAGGTGGCGGGATTCGGGACCGTGCGGCCGGTGGTGCCCAATGATTCCGAGTACCACCGGACCATAAACGGTCGCATCGAGATCAGCCTTAATCCGGTCGATCCGGCCTTGCTTTCCAAAGCCCGGGATATTTACCGGACCGAGTCCCTGCTTCCCGGCCAGGGGGACAAGAAAAAAGCGTTGACCCGGGAGGAGTATGAGCCCGAGTACATCGAATCGCTGCCGGACGGGGAAGCGATCGGCGAAGACGCCCTGAATCAGGAGGATGAAATGAAGTTCGACGCCGGGTACGAAATGCCGGAACCCTAAGCTTGGGGAAGAAAAAATAAAAGGAAAAGGCCGCCGTCTTGTCTAACCTCTTGTACAGGACAGGAGGAGGCCTTTTTATGGATGTCAAACTTCCCATCTCCGCGTGGCCGGCCGGCGACCGGCCCCGGGAACGGCTTTTAACCGCCGGGTCTGCGGGTCTGGCGGACGCTGAATTGATCGCGATTTTACTGGGCAGCGGCGCCAAAGGGAAATCAGCGCTGGATATTGCCCGCCAACTGATCCAGCAATTCGACGGCCTGCCGGGCCTGGGGAGGATCTCGGGCGCGTGCTTGTCGGCGATTCCCGGGATGGGCCCGGCCAAAGTAGCCCGGGTGCTGGCTGCCTGCGAGTTGGGGCGGCGGCGCGAGTTGCAGCGTAACCGGAAACGAACGGTAATTCGGACGCCCTCGGACGCGGCGGGGCTGCTCGCCCCGCGCCTGCGCGACGAGCTCCACGAAACGTTCTGGGTGCTCTTGCTGGATACCAAGCACCGGGTTCTGGCTGAATGGCCGGTGAGCCGGGGCGGCTTGGACCAGGTCAACGTGGATCCGCGGGATATATTTCAGCCCGCCCTGGAACACCGGGCTGCCGCGGTCCTGCTGGCGCACAATCATCCCAGCGGCGATCCGGAACCCAGCGCCGCGGATATCGCGCTGACCCGGCGCCTGGCCGAGGCCGCGCAACTGTTGGGGATCCGTTTGTTGGATCATATTATTATCGGAGATGGGGTGTTTAAGAGTCTTGCCGAAAAATGTCAACTTACCGAAGGAAAAAAAACTTACCATTCGCCACAAAGCCCAGTTGTTGGCTTACGCCGCGGGGAACAAAAAGGGCAGTAATACGGTTGTTTTGAATTTGGAGGGTCTTTCGACCATTGCGGATTTCTTTGTCATTACCTCCGCCAGAACCGGCATCCAGGTGAAAGCCATTGTCCAGGAAATTGAACGGGTTTGCGTGGAAGAGAAAATCCGGATCTATCATACCGAGGGACTGGGTCAGTCCTCCTGGGTGCTGCTTGACCTGGGAGACGTCATGGTGCACGTTTTTACCGAGGTCCAGCGACGGTACTACGACCTGGAGTCCCTGTGGAAAGCCGCCAAACGCATCCCCCTACCTAAATTGTGAAAGAATAAATAATGGCCACAGATACACACGGATGCACACAGATAAAAAGGTCAAAGGATTCAATCTGGCATTATAATCTTAGATTTTTTCCTGGATTCCGGCTTTCGCCGGAATGACGATTTTTCTTAATAAACGTCACCCCGGCGCAGGCCGGGGTCGTGCGCCAGCAAGCGCAATCAGTCCGAGAGGTGCAAGTCCTCTCCAGGTGAAGTTTCCACACCTGAAGCCGAAGTCAACTGCGTCGTCGTGAGGCGGGGTGGGGAGCA
>JAUXBQ010000280.1 GCA_030619365.1 candidate division FCPU426 bacterium
CAAGTATCACCAGGCGCATATCGACATCCTGGAAGCGCGCATGAGCCTGCTGCCGGTGGGGAAACCCTGGAAACGAAATAAACAAATCCGGCTGGGCAGCCAGTGCGTTCTGCATCCCACGGCCGCGGTGTACGCGCCCAGCGTGCTCGGTGATCATTGCCGCGTGGGCCCGGAAACGCGCATTGGCGAGTTGGCCGTGCTGGGCAACCGCGTAAAAGTAGGACCCCGGGCCGTACTGCAGCGCTGCGTGATCTGGGATGACGTGCGGATCGGCGAGGGCGCGCGCCTCACCGGCTGCGTGGTCGGCGCGGGCTGCCGCATCGGACGCTACGCAAGCATTTCGTCCGGAACCGTCCTGGGCGACAAGGCCGTGATCCCGGATTACAGCCAGGTGTAAAACATTCACCACGGATGTCACGGATTTTCAGATTGCCACAGATACACACGGATAAACACAGAGACAAAACAAACACAAAACAAACACGGATAAAGGGAGATTAGCGAGTTATGAAAGCCATGGTGTTTCGGCAATACGGCGCGACGGACGTTCTGAAACTTGAAGAAGTGCCCACGCCCGGGCCCGGGCCCGGGCCCGGGGAAGTGCTGGTCAAAGTTTTCGCCAGCAGCGTGAACCCCGTGGATTGGAAACTCCGGGCTGGGGGCATGCGCCTTATCTTTCCCGCCAAATTTCCCAAAATAGGGGGTTTTGACGTTTCCGGGGTAGTGGCGCATACCGGTCCGGGCGTAAGCACCTGCCGTGTGGGAGATACGGTGTATGGCCTCCTGGATGCTTTTCGCCGCAATGGCGCCCATGCCGAGTACGTCATTGCCCCGGCCCGCTATTTGGCTGAAAAGCCCGAGGGTCTGACCCACAAACAGGCGGCGGCCATTCCCCTGGCCGGGCTGACGGCCTGGCAGAGTCTGAACGACTGGGCGCGAGTGAAAACCGGCGAACAAGTGCTGATTCTCGGCGCGTCGGGCGGCGTAGGAACCATGGCTGTCCAGACTGCCAAGTCCCTGGGCGCATTGGTGACCGGCGTATGCAGCAGTCGGAACGTAGGCCTGGTGGAAAAACTGGGTGCGGATGAAGTCGTCGCATATGATAAACAGAACCTGTCCCCCCGGCGGTCGTTTGACGTTATTTTTAACGCCGTGGGACTGCAGTCCTTTTTTGCCTATTCCGGCCGGCTTTATCCCCGAGGGCGCTATGTCACCACCCTGCCGGTGGCCAGGGATATTTTATTCAGCGCGCTACAGCCCTGGCTAAGGATTTTGGGGTATGGCAAACGACTGCGGTATGTTTTCGTCAAACCTGACCCGGAGGGTTTGAGGCAGCTGGCACGTTTGGCCGAAGCGGGGAAACTTACACCGGCCATTGAAAAGATCTACGCCCTGGCGGAACTGGCCGCCGCGCACCGGCACAGCCAGAATCACCGCGTCCGGGGGAAGCTGGTTATTCAGGTTGCCGGCGAATAACGCCGTCTGGAGGCGGGAGCATATGCCGATCATCCCCGAAATCACGGTTACGCAAATGCGCGAAGTCGACCGCTTGATGGTCGAGTCCTTTCACATTCATTTGCTGCAAATGATGGAAAATGCCGGCCGGCTCCTGGCCCGGGTCGCGCGGGAGCGCTTCCGGCCCAAGTCCGTGGTGATTTTGGCCGGCAAAGGGAACAACGGTGGCGGCGGCCTGGTGGCGGCGCGTTACCTGCGCAACTTCGGTGTGGAAGTCCAAATTATGTTGTCAGAAGAGGCTCTGCGTCCCGTGCCCGCAATGCACTTGAAGGCCGCCGAGGTCATCGGCATTCCCGTTGCACGCCAATTGAGCAGTAAGCCGGACCTGGTGATCGACGCCCTGCTCGGATATAACGGCACCGGCGCCACGCGGGGAAAGACCGCGGAATTGATCGAACAGGCCAACGCCTTGGGGGTGCCGATCCTGTGCCTGGACGTGCCGTCCGGATTTGACGCGTCCGCCGGGCGCTGGTACTCGCCGGCTTTTAAAAACGCCACGGTCCTGACCCTGGGCCTGCCGAAAACCAATATGCTGGGTAATCCAGAGATCAAGACGTTACTGGTGGGGGACATCGGCATTCCGCAAAAAGTTTACCAATATATCGGCCTGAAAGTCCCAACCTTGTTTGCCGAACAGGACACTATCGAGGCCTGAATTTTTTCGGGGAAGAGTGCCCTGGGGAAAGATGCGGTAAAAAAACCTCCGGCCGTCCAGCCTGCGCCGGACGGCCGGTAAAAAAACCTGGTATTATTGAATGACGAAAGCTTTGGTCTTTAAAACATTACCACCAGCCAGAACCTCAACCACCCAATTGCCGGTCCACTCCGGCATAATAGCTTTGGAGCTGAATGTACGCCAGGGAGAAGCATTGACGTTGAGAGTAATCTCAGCTATGACTTCGCCGTCTTTCTTCCAGCGGTGTACCACGGAATTGCCATCCACCCCACCAGCTATTTTGGTCCAACAGTAAAGTTTTCCCACATCAACAGTAAAGGTGTCAGCCACCTCGATTGCTTCGCGGTCTTGAATGCCTTTCGCAATCGCGATCTCGAGCACTTCCAACACGGAAGCTGAGGAAGCCGGAGCTTTTTCGGCTTCAGCTGCCTTAGTGGTTGTGGGCGCAGGCACGGGTGTGGCTTTTTCGGTCTTGACTACCGGCTGGCTGGCTTCCTTTTTCGTCGGGCTTTCCTGTTTCTTTTCGGATTTGGGTGCCGAGGCGCAACTGCTGAGTACAGCCACAGAACCTGCTAATAATCCTACGAGCAATAAATGAACAATGTTTTTCAAAAAAATCCCCCCTTAAAGAAAATAGATTTAACTTGCATAATTCCGCGACAGCTTGCTGCGCGGTTACCGATTCGAAACAATAATTAATCAAAAAA
>JAUXBQ010000187.1 GCA_030619365.1 candidate division FCPU426 bacterium
TAAAATCCGTTAACCTGAGCGTAAACGTAGGCGGGGTCCGGCTGCGCAATCCCGTACTGCTGGCTTCAGGCACGTGCGGGTACGGAACCGAGCTGGCTGGCCACGTCCGCTTTTCCGCGCTCGGCGGCCTGGTGGCTAAAAGCGTGACCTTGTCACCGCGCGAGGGCAATGACATGCCGCGCGTGGTGGAGTGCGCGGCCGGCATGCTGAACGCCATTGGCCTGGCCAACGTGGGCGTGGAGGCGTTCTGCCGGGACAAACTGCCGGCCCTGCGGCGTCTGCCTTGCGCGGTGCTGGCCAACGCGGCGGGGTCCAGTCAGGCGGAATATCTGGCCGTGGTACGCCGTCTGGAGCGGGCGCGGGGACTGGCCGGCCTGGAGCTCAATGTTTCCTGTCCCAATGTTCGCGCCGGCGGACTGGAATTCGGCCGCGATCCGCGGGTGCTGGGAAAACTGGTAAGCGCGGTGCGCAAGCAAACGCGGTTGCCGCTCTGGGTCAAACTCTCGCCCAATGTTGCCGACATCCGGCCGTTGGCGCGGGCCGCCGCGGATGCCGGCGCCGACGCCCTAACGGTGAGCAATACTTTAATCGGACTCCGGATGGATCTCTCGCGCCGCCGGCCGGTGCTGGACCACGTGACCGGGGGCCTGTCCGGGCCCGCGATCAAGCCCGTGGCCCTGCACTGGGTTTACCGCGCCAGCGGGACGGTGGACATACCCGTGGTCGGGTGCGGGGGAATCGAAACCGCGGAAGACGCGCTGGAATTTATCCTGGCCGGCGCGACCGCGGTTCAGGTGGGAACCGCGACCTTCCGCGATCCCGCCATTGCCGAGTCCCTGGTCCGCAACCTGGCCGGCTATCTTCGGCGCCACCGTCTGACGGGCGTCAAGCCCCTGATCGGTGCCGGGAGATTGTGAGTGATCGCCTATGCTGCAGACGATTATAGCCTGGGATGTCGCGATTTTCCGGCTGATCAATGAAGCCGGCTACGCGCGGGGATTGGCGGATATCACATTTTTACTGGCCCGGGATCAGGTAATCCTGGTGCTGCTGCTGACCGCGGGCGCGGTCTATTTTGTCATAGCGGGCTGGCGCAAAGCTTTGCCCGTGGCGCTGTGGGGCGGAGCAGCGGTATTGCTTTCCAATCAACTGCACAACCTGTGGTTGAAACCATTTTTCAACCGCGCGCGGCCGTTTATGTCGCTGCCGGACGTGCATCTCTGCGTGTCCTTGCACGACCTGTCCAGCGTGTCTCTCTCGTTTCCCTCCACCCATGCCGCCAGCGCTGCCGCCCTGGCGCTGCTGGCGCTGCGCCTGGACTCGCGCCTGCGCTGGCCGGCCTTAGGTTTCGTACTCCTTATCGGACTCGGCACCGTCTATTCCGGCGGCCACTATCCCACCGATGTTCTTGTGGGGTACGGGGTCGGCGCGCTGCTGGGCTGGGGCCTTTTTCGCTTGAGCCGAATGACCTGGCCCGGAGGGAGCCGCACGCGAGAGTAGACCCCGCCGGCCTTTGCGTGTATGATAAAGCCGCTTACGTTCATCCAATTGATAGGAAAAGCGTTGCATGACCTACTCCTTTGAATTCCAAGCCAGCCGGGCATTGGCCCGGTGCTGGAGCATTAGTTTGCTTTGGCTGGCTGTTCCGCTTTTACTCACCACCCCGGCTTTCGCGTTTGACCGACCGCTCGCGGAAAGCGCTCTGATAGCCGGCCGGACCGTTCCGGTTCTGTGCTATCACCGGTTTGGCGCGTCCGGACGTCAGGACGCCTTTTCCCTTGCTCCCGAAGAATTTGCCAGGCAGCTTGCGATCATCGCGGACGAAGGTTTTGTCCCGGTTTCCCTGACCCAACTGGCGGCCGGCTGGGAGCAAGGCCAACCCCTGCCGGAAAAGCCGCTGCTGATTACCGTGGATGACGGATACCGGAATTTCAATCAACACGCCCGCCCTTTGCTGGAAGCCAGGGGATATCCAGCCGTGTTGTTCATATATACTGATTTCGTCGGCGCGCGGCTGGGGTTTTCCCGCGCGGAATTGCGGGAGTTACAAGCCGCTGGGTATGATATCGGGTCCCACTCGGCCAGCCATCCCAAATTGAACAAATCTTTGGCCAACGAAACCCGGGAAGCGCGGCTGGAACGTTTACACCGGGAGCTGGCAGGTTCGCGCGAAAAACTGCGGAAATGGTCGGGCGGGGAAGTCAGGGGCCTGGCCTATCCCTACGGACTCTGGGACCAGGTCGTGGCCGAGCAGGCGCAAGCCGCGGGATATCACCTGATGTTTACAGTGAATCCCGGACCGAACCGGACCGGCGACCCGAAAATTTGCCTCAAACGAAACATGGTGCTGCGCGGGACACGGGACGCCACCTTCCGGGCCATGCTGCGGGAACAACCGCTGGTCATCACAGACTGGACGCCGCGCCCGGGCGAATGGTTGACCGGGCCGGTTTCCTTCCTGGAGGCCGTTCTGGATCCGGCCAGCCGGTCCCGCATACGGCCGGAGACCCTGCGCGCACAGCGCGGCAGTCGCCCGCTGTCTGTAACCCTGGACGCCCGAACCGGCCGCCTGCGCCTCCGGTTTTCCAAAACCGGAATCAGCGGAACCCACCTGGTGGTGATTACGGCACAAGCCCGGGAGGGAGATCAGATATACAAAAACAGCCGGCTGATCATGGTCAGGCCGGATGAAACTCACACAGGCAGGTAAATGATGCAGAAACCCAGGGATCGCTTGTTCGTGGCGCTTGACGTGGATGATCTGAAGAGCGCTGACATGCTCATGAACCGCATGCAGGGTCTGGTTTCCCAGTATAAACTGGGCGCACAGCTTCTGACCGCCGCGGGGCCGGAAGCGGTCATGCACGTTCGCCGCCGCGGCTCCGGCGTGTCTTACGACGCCAAGTTCCACGACATTCCCAATACCGTGGAAACGGCAGTGACCAATGCCTGCCGAATCGGCGCCACCATCGTCAACGTGCACACCAGCGGAGGCAGCGACATGATGACCGCGGCCGCCCGGGCCGCCCGCGACGTGGCAAAAAAACTCCGGCAGCCCAAAACGCTGGTGCTGGGCGTCACACTCCTCACTTCGCTCACGCAGGGCATGTTGGGCCAAGAGCTCGGCGTCCGTCGCGCGCTGGTGAACCAGGTGGTTCACTTGGCGCGGCTGGCCCAGGCAGCGGGACTGGACGGCGTGGTGGCCAGCCCGCACGAAATCAAGGCCATCCGCAAGGCCTGCGGGCCCCGGTTTGTTATTCTCACGCCCGGCATTCGCCCGGCGGGACATGCCCGCGGCGATCAAAAGCGCACGCTCACGCCCGGGCAGGCCATGGCCGCCGGCGCGGATTACATTGTGGTCGGCCGCCCGGTTTACCGCGCCCCGGACCCGGCGCAGGTGGTGCGGTCCATTTATCAGGAAATGGAGGACGCCCTGGCATGAAACCGCAGGAGGTTCAGCGCATTTTTGAAAAAGCCCAGGCCCTGCTGGAGGGACACTTTGTCCTGAGTTCGGGCAACCATTCCAACCGCTATCTGCAGTGCGCGCTGGTCACGCAGTTTCCAGCCTTTGCCGCCCAACTGGCCGAGGCGCTGGCCCAGCCGTTCGTCGGGCAGAACGTGGACGTGGTCCTGGGCCCGGCCGTGGGTGGCATTGTCATTGCCCAGGAAGTCGCCCAAGCCCTGTACCGGGCCGGTAATCAGAAAGTGCGCGCCGTATTCTGCGAGCGTGTGGAGGGGAAAATGGCCCTGCGCCGCGGCTTTACCCTGAACACGGGCGAGCGGATGCTGGCCGTGGAGGATGTGGTCACCACCGGCGGCTCGGTGCGGGAAGCCGTGGAACTGGCCAAACAGCACGGCGTGGAGGTGCTGGCAGTCGGCTGCTTCGTGGACCGTAGCCAGGGAAAGGCCGCGGTGGGCGCGCCCCTGCACGGGCTACTGCAGATGGAGGCCGCCATTTACGCGCCCGGAGAATGCCCTCTTTGCCAACAGAACCTGCCGGCAGTTAAACCAGGAAGTCGGGGATTGCGTTCGTAAGGCGACCAGCGGAAGTCCCGTACGATGTTCCCAACCGGTCGGGGCGACCAGCGGAAGTCCCATACGATATTCCCAACCGATCGGGGCGAACAGCGCCTTGCGACGCATAGCCCCGCGGCTCCCATGATCCCCCCGAGGTAGGCCTATGCATGTTCGCGTACGTAGCGCGGTCTGGTTTATAGCCCTCACGTTCCTGCTTAGCTGGGGTTTGGCCGGCCTGGCGTTCTTATTCCTGGGAGACCGTGTCAGCCTAGTCACCATGCTGCCCGTGGCCGTGGCCTATATGTTCATGCCCCTGGTCGCGACGGTCATTGTCCGAAAAGTCATTCTCAAACAACCTCTCAAGCCCGTGCTGGGCCTCTCTTTTAAAATAAACCGTTGGTTTTTCGTCGCCTGGCTGCTCCCGGCCATCCTGGCTGGCTTGGCCCTGGGCGTGGGTTGGCTATGGCCGGGCGTGGAATGGTCCTGGGAAATGGAGGGCCTGGTGCAGCGTTTTGGCAGCCAATTCACCCCGGAACAAATCGCGGCCATGCGGGAACAGACCGCGGCTTGGCCCGTGCATCCCTTGTGGTTGGGACTGATACAGGGGTTGCTGGCCGGACTCACGCTTAACGCAGTGGCTGGTTTCGGCGAAGAGGCCGGCTGGCGCGGCCTGTTGCAGCACGACCTGAAGTTTTTAGGCTTTTGGCGCTCCTCCCTGTTCATCGGCCTGGTCTGGGGCATTTGGCACGCCCCCTTGATCCTGCTGGGGCATAATTACCCGCTCCATCCCCGGGAGGGCGCGTTTTTCATGGTCTATTTCACCATCCTGTACGCGCCCTTGTTCGCCTATATCCGGGCCAAAGCCAAATCAATAGTCGCGGCCGCTATCATGCACGGCAGCCTCAACGGGACCGTGGGCGTCTCGTTTATGGTGCTCAAGGGCGGCTCGGACCTGACCGTGGGCATGACCGGCGCGGCCGGGCTAATCGTTTTGGTTTTGGCAAATATGGGTTTATGGGTATATGACAGTTTTCTTGCAAAAGAACCCTTAATTTCCGACTATAAAACAAGCACTTTCTAGCCTGCGGCGAAATAGTTGTGTGTTTTTGAAAAATATTGACTTTTTAAACCAATATGGTATCCTACCCTCGACATTGAAAAGCAAAGTCCCGTGTTTGAAGGAATAAATCCCGGACTATAAAAAAGGAAAAGCTTCGCTGGTCAGAA
>JAUXBQ010000090.1 GCA_030619365.1 candidate division FCPU426 bacterium
AAGGCGCTGGGAGTGACAAATAAAGAAAGTATCCGGAATCTATCGGATAAAGAAGTGGTTGGATATCAGGCGACATTTGCGGCGAGTGAGGAAGATGTGGGGGCCGGACTAGCAAAAAAGATAGGGGGTGAATATACAGGTTCATCCCAAAACGGAAAGAAATGGAATTACGCAGCCGCTTGGACTGCTCAAGAGTTAGCAACAGCGAAAAATAATCCTTTTAATAAAGAAGAAACCGCTAAGGTGATTTCTCTGGCAAAAGAGGAGACCGGCAACTCCAACCCTGAAATAAATTTCACCTTTAATAAAGACAAGCAATTAACAAATATACAGTTTAAAGACAAATACGGCCATACCTGGAATGCTGAAATAGAGCAAAAAACAACTATAAAAGAAGGACATAAAAAATATATCCCGGGTACTACTCTAGAGTCAAATTTGTATTTCAAGAAGGATATGCAGGTTTCCCATAAAGTAACCAGTTGGACTAAAATTCAGGAAAACCAAACACTAACGTTGCCGGAAAAAGGACCAAAAACCGGCACTCTGCGCACCACCTTTGCCGCTGATGGCACAACTAAGAAAGGCGAACAGTTTGCTTATAAAGGACAGATTGCTGGAGTTCGATGGGAAGAGCACGCCGGAGAGGTGGTAGTAAAGATTATTCGCGGCGAAAATAATGAGGTTGTCAAAAGTTTAACAGAAGGATTTACGCCGGAAAATGAGCAATTATATCTGGCGCGCGAGGGAATCGCCACAGAAAACAATATTGATCAGTGGATAGAGATTCGTGGGACAGGTACCGGTGCCGCGGTCTCTTACGCCATTAACAGGACAATTTACAAGGTGTCAGAATACTTTATCGTCGATGCGGCTTCTTTAACGCATAATTTAATAGGAAAAGTAAAATATTTATTCGGCAATAAAGACGCGGCGGCAGTGCATACGGCGATTGCCGCGCATACTGGTAAAGCACATCAGGAAGCTTTGGGCAAAATGCTGGCCATTGACTGGGCAAAGGACAATTTTGCAGTAATAGGAGGCAAACTGGCGCTGGGTGCGGTGACATATTTTGGAGTGAAGACGGAAATTATGCTGGGCTTTATGGCGCCCTTGGCTTTAGATGTTGCGAATGGCCTGGTTACTATGGCAAGAGATGTAGGCAAGGGAGAAGGCTGGGGAGACTGGGATCCGCTGGTGATGACCGGAGCCGGTTTGGTTGATTTTCCAAGCCATATGTTGGAGATGCTTAAGTCCAATCCTGCCCAGGCTGCTGCGTTTGCTTTTGGCGGCGGCGAGTTTGTAGGATCTATCGCGCGCAAAGCCGGGATCCCGGTATCCAGGGCGGCAAGGCATCAGGTGATGAATTTTGGAATGCTCATGCTTGCCAATAAAGGCCTGGGAATGGCAGGTGAATGGATAGGTGGATATTTTAACGGCGAGCTGGGTGCTTTTTACGGCAAGGGTATAGGCGGATTGTCCGCCATCCCGGCAATGGGTGGCATAGGTATGTACTTTAAAGGCGGACAAGTTAAATCTTTTGGAAGGGAATTCAAGCTGGAAGGCGTTAAGGCGCGCGCCCAAGCCGTGGGATATCCCCGGGCGATTTTTGGCTTGAAAGGCGCCGGAGTATTTATAGTCGGCGGCTTGCAAGCTACTCGCCACACGCTTACTTCGCCAATAACCGCGGGGCTTAAACTACCCGGCAGAGTATTTACCCTGGTTGGTGGACGCGCGGCTTTTGCCAATCGTTATGCAAACCGGGTTAATCGCATAGCACAGGGCAAGTCCCATATGACACGAACAGAGATTGTTGTAAACCGAATTGGCCGCGGGGTCACTGCTTTTGCTCTGAAGTCAGGCAGAAACGCGCAGAAAGGAATTTTTCAGGATACAAAAAAGGCAATTGCCGTGAAAGCGGAAAGCATTGGAAGAGGGATGCAAATAGGCGATAGGCAAGCCTTTGCCCGGCTGGATCAGGGCCTGCAGGCACAAGTTGTTACAGCGCTGGCCCGGGTCGGCGCGGATAGATTCACCACTAACCGGGTTATTGACAAAATTTCGCGCACCGCGAAGGGAGATACAGGAAAAATTAATAGGATATTGGAATCCGTTACAGGCCGGAAAAATTCCATCACAGCGCCGGAAACGAAAAAAGAAGCCACGGACATCAAATCAAAAACATCTGAAGTAGAACCTATAAGCACGAAGAGCGCAGCCAACGTGACGGAAAAACCAACATTTATATCAAGAATTAAAAA
Source organism: candidate division FCPU426 bacterium (assembly GCA_030619365.1). Lineage (GTDB taxonomy): Bacteria > Oederibacteriota > JAAXVQ01 > JAAXVQ01 > JAUVAV01 > JAUXBQ01. Next base: position 2,262 of record JAUXBQ010000090.1, read on the forward strand.
TCATTTCAAAATATCAGACGCGACCGCGCTGGATGCCATGGGTATCGCGCAAAAACATAATTATACAAAAGCCGAAAGCGTCTACCAAGGCGTGGAATTAATATCGAAAGCCTCCAATGTGCTGGCAAGCCGGCTTGGCGGGGGCGGAGACCGGGCGCTTAATATTATTAAAAGCCTGAATAAGGACGGATTGGAGACTGTGTTTTCCAGGACGGGCCTAAAAGCAGGCAATGCCATGCTGAGCAAGAATCCGTCCAAGGCCAATGAGATACTAACAGCTATTTCAGAAAAAAGTCTTGCGGCGCTTAAAACAATAATAGCCCGAACCGATGTCAAAACCGCAAAGATATTGTTGGAGAAAACCAGCGCTGAAGTCATGGAAAAAACCGGCCTGCTGGAAGAAATGGCCGCACCCACCCTGAATAAAGCGTTGGAAAAAATGAGCGGCCAGGCCAAGAAAAGTTTGGTTGACAAATTGAGCGCGAAAACGGAAGTTTCCGGCAAATCTATAGAGGGTTTAGATCCAGCTAAAAAGTCAGAAGGCGCAGAGAGGACTTCGGAGGCAGCTACAGCCCGGCAGGCGCCGCTGCTTGAAAAGCTGGCGGCTAAACTGAACCGTCAAAATATAACCAAACTTGTTGCCGACCTGCCGGTTAACCATCCTGTAAAAGCCGTAATGCAAACAGCGGCTGTAGAGAGGATTATGCAAAGTTCGCTGTCTGTCCGGAATAAAGTACAGGAATTAAAAAAGGTTTTTGATATAAGAGGAGAACAGCACGGCAAGAGTGAAGGACGGCAGCTCCTGGATAAGCTAGGCGGGATGGAAAAAGCTATAGATTTAGTAAAAACCTATAAAATAGAAGGCCTGAAATTATTAGAAGCAATGAGATTATCAATCGCTGAAATAAAGACATTACTTGATAATCAGGGTTTCAAAGAAATTATAAAGCAAGATGCAGTTGTGGCGAACAAAGGAGTTATTAAAGCCTTGAGAGAAACACTAGGCATGAGGGGAGGTAAAGCAGAGAAGGGAATTAATGGAAAAATAACAGCAATTGAGGAAGAAATTAAGGCTGATATAAAGCGTCTGGATGATGTCTTGAAATCAGAACAAGCTGAAGTAAAAGCAAAACAAGGTAACCAGGGTGAGGGCGAGGGAATTGGAGCTGCTGACAAAACATCAGAAAAAAATAGGATAGACGGGAAAATTAAAAACGCTTTAAACGAAGTAAGTAGCTGGATAAAAGAAACAGGCCGTGCTATTGGAAATGAATATCAAAAATCCGGTGTATTATCCTCTGCGCGAGTCAATGAGGCAGTATCTTTAACTATGAAAGAATCTATGCTGCTGCCATGGCGTGTAACAAAAGGAGTCGTTAAGGGGACAAAAGTCTATCGGGCTAAAAAAGCAGCGAATAGGACCAAATTAATGGCAGATTCCATTGCTGAAAAACTGGCACAAAACACAGGTCAAAAGTCTGCTTTGTATAAAACTGTAGCTGAAAAATTATCCAAGATAATAGAAATGGACAAAACAAGGCAAGGGAACATAGCAACACTAGCCGAAATAAAGGCGGTACGATATGAGCTAAAGGCATTAGAAAAAGAAATTGCCAGAGAATTCAGAACGGCGCGTCAACAGCGGGGTGAATCCGGGAATGCAATAAAGGCCAGAATAGAGGCTGAGAATTTTGTCAGAAAACAGAGGGATCAATATCTGGGTATTGAGAAAACGCGGACGAAAATCGCGGCCCTGGAAGCAGAACAAAGAATGTGGCATACCCGGGAGCAATGGGCCGGAGACAGTGAAAGTAGAAAAACATGTGAAAATCAAGCAAGAAATATTGAAACGCAAATTCAGAAGATCAGCGGAGTCAAAGGGTTAAATAAAAGTATAAAAAGAATAAGCAAAAAGATTGACCAAAAAGAGACGCAAATAAATAAGTTGCAACTAAAAAGAAAAGATGCCCGCTGGCGTAAAAATACCAAGGCGGAGATAAAAATAAACAGAGAAGTTAAAGCTCTGGAAAAAGAGATCAGCGTTTTGGAATCTTTTCAGACGATGCAATCCAATCGGGTATTGCGTCAGTTTGTAGATTTGGAATGCAAGGATGTCAGCCAGGCTGCTGTGAGAGAAAAAATATTTAAAATGGTTGAAGCCGCGCGGGCAGATAAAAAATATCCTAATGACACTCTGGAAAATAAAATTATTAAAGCTATGTCTGAAAACATAAAAATCACAGCTGAAAAGTTTGGAGGTAATTTTGAATTGCGGCCGAAACAGGTGGCATTTGCGTATAAAGTGGCGGAATTCTTTATTTTATCGACAAAATTAAGTGGACGCAAAGCAGCCCGGGAAGCCTTGAGCCGCGAGGCGCTGCGCTTGGCAGCCGGTTATGGAAAAGAAGACGGTAATGGAATTGGCATAGTATCCGCGTATAAAATAATAAAAGCAGAGACCGGTAAAGCGCCTAAATTTATGTTTTCAACCTCTGATCCGAGTTTGATCGCGCAGATGAGAGAAAATGGGTTAATCCGATCAATGGGAAATGAGGTGCAGGTAATAGAAAAAGGGACAAAGATTCAGGATGCCAGAAAAGGCGGGATATATTTAATGGATCACAAGACCGCCCAGGAAATTTTGCTCGAAGCCAAGGGTGGTAATAAAACAAAGGCGGAATTTTTAAAATCCTTTGATGCAGCTACGGTGGATGAAGTACAGTCCGCCTTGGCCGCTACGCCTGTCATCCATGGTATATCGGGTGAAATATTGAGCAAAATATATGGTGAACTGCCGGAGAGCCACCGTGCGCTTATCTTCCGCTCGGGAGAACAGCGGCTGGCAGTAATGGAGGCAGTCTATAACAAATATTTAGCAAATGGAGAAAATTTCCAAAATACGTTTAGGACGCGAAAATATAAAACAGATAGAAGTCATCGTGGCACTTGGGAAGTACGTAATAAAGCTGGGGTGGTTGAGGGACTTAAGCGGCAAAAAGTATTCCAAGATGTTGCCCGCAGGGAAGTGGAACGGCTTACTAATTTGGCGGCAGATTCGATTATGAAGGAGAATGGGAAAGATTATACCGGAAAATGGAAGGATGGCGAGTTTGAATATCACGTAATGGGCAATGGAAAGTTAATGAAACATACAGTTTTTGGAGATTCAGAAATGGCTGCCATGGTGGCTATCAAAGAGAACTTGAAAGGGCGTAAAACTGGGGATAGTAAAATAAGCACTAAGACTATTATCGAGAGCACGGCGAAGCGGTTGATGCATTTTAAAACCGGTGAAGCGACCTTTATTGAAACCATGGATTATATCGGAGCGGATAAATTTATCGTCGGGTCTGCCACATTGGAAGGAAATAAACAGGCCTTGCGTACACTTGGTTTCAGGATAACCAGCCTGACCGGTGAATCTAAACTCTGTCTGAATAAACAGGTAGTTATTGAACCCATGAAATACGGTGATAAAGCTAGGCCAGTTGGTGAACTTGACCAGGTGATCTATAAAATGGGTGATTATGTGTATGAATTCAAAGTTAAAGATAAAAACGTAACCATGCAAAAAATCCCGAGCAAAAACTACCTGGTTAAAAAATTAGTAAATGAACTCAATACGTTTGATGTACAAGTAATTACAGATATTGATAATGGCAAGAATACGGCTGCATATAAACAGGCGGTCGAGGGGCTAAATAAGGCAGGGCAGAAGGTGCATGAGATTACAAGCCTGAAAGAGTTGAAGGCAGTACGTGGCGAGGGAATAGATGTTATTCTCATTAACGGGTTGAGTAATACTAACTGGAAAAACATGGTGAAACAGGTTAGAAAACAGATTCAGGTTGACCCCTTAAGAAAAAGGATTGTATTTGGAGTTGGGATTGGGGAAGGGTCAAATATTTTTGCCACGGCAAAGGATCCGGTAACCGGCAAGGCAATCAGATATAAGCCCTCGATTTGGAAGACCAATCTGGATGCATATGATAAAAATGCCCAGACTGGCAGACGTTTAAATGCGCCGGGCAGGGAAGAAGGGCTCTCGCGGACTTTTATTGATCTGGACAAGGAAACCAATTTCAAGACAGAAGAGATGCATGAACTAAAAGGATTAATAAGCTCAAACAAAACACTTGAAGCCAGAAATATGATTGTAGAAATATCCAGAGAAATACTGTTTGAAATTGACAGCCGTCAGGCGCAAAATTCAAAACGAATTTTAAGCGGCCAGGGATCGTTCGATATAGTACAGGTTGTGGAAAAACAGGGGCAAACTACTGCTAAAGAAATGCGAATCTACCGGCAAAAGGCCGAGAGCATTATTGAGAAAATGGATGCACGGTCGCGGGGACTGGAAAAAGTCATAAACGATAAAGCAGCAGGGCGCTGGGCGAGCGATAAACCAGCGATGCGGGCGGCAATAGAAGCGGCGCAGCAGAAAACAGGGATAATTAATAGTACTTATAACCTATGGTCACAGCAAGCTAATGATACAAAACAGTTGGATATGTTGATGACTGAGCAGTTCGGGGATAGTTGGCAGAGGCAGCCGCAACTTGCAAATGAACCGGTTAATGCGCTAATGACCAGCGAGTTTGGACATGAGTGGAAGATGGAGATGGAGTTGGCGAAGATAAATTTTGTTCCCGAAGGTCACAAACAAAATTATACCTTGGGTTGGGAAGAAAAACTTGATTCAGGAGTTATGGATGGATTAAACAAAACAGGTATAACAACTACTTATAATGCCGTGATGAATCGGGTTGTGCCGCGAATTAATAATTTTGTACGACAGCGACAAGCAGCTAAAATTGTAGGAACACAAGTTAATAGTCAAAAAACTCAATATCACCAGGCCATACAAAACATAGCCCGGGTGAACGCTAAGATTCCGCTCTTGCAGGCGGATGCCGGTAAAACCATCACCTACCAGCAGCAAACCATGAACCAGAACCAGACTGTGCAGTATGTTCAGCAAAATCTGGTCACTGCCCAGTCATTGGCCAACCGGTACGGGATTAAACAGACATCCCAGTTGGCGAGCTTCCCGGCGCGGCAAAATATAATCGCAAAGCACTCGCAGGCGCTGCGGCGCGTGGTTGCGGCGGAGTTGACGGCCCAGAGCTTCCGAGTCAGAACTAGGGAAGCCGCGCAGAAGCAGTTGGGGAACATGCTCCAGACCGTGCAGCAGGCGAAGCTGGTCATACCCTTCTTTAAGCTGGAGCAGGGTTGGATCGTGCCCACCAAGCCCGGCATCCTGGCTATCGCCGGCGCAGCCGCGGGCGTGGCGGCTTTAAGCATGACCTCTCTGGTGGGCTGGGGCTTGGTGGGCGGCGTGCTGGCCGGCGTGTTTTTACAGCCGGTGATACTGGCGCTGCAGCAGCGAATCGCACCCGGATCGGCCAAGGCCAAGCAAGTATCCTCCCGCAAACTCGTCATGCCGGCGCTCTTGCTGCTGGGCGGTTTGTTCTTCGCGCAAGGGGTGATAGTGAGCAGTGCCCTGGCCGCGATTACTCCCGAAGTATTCAAGGTTCAGGACCCTGCCAGTCATGTGGTGACCATAAATACCGTAGCCCCGGAAAGCGAGGCCGAGAAGCTGACCGGGCCGGAAGTGGCGCAAGATCAAGTTGCAGCCGCTCCCCAGAGCTTGGTGGAGGAATATAAGGCCGGGCTTAAGCAAGCTGATCAAACTCAGCAGCAGGCGCAAATGGCCGCCGTGCAACAAGGACAAGAACCGTTAAAATACGACCGGGGTAAGACGGCCTTTGAGGTCTTGCAGGGACGTATGGCGGAAAGAGGCGTGGCCTTAAAAGCGGAATCCACGGCTCATCATCCCGGCTACATGCACCTGATCGCCGCGGTCTTCAGCCTGGTGCCCAGGGCCCTGGAGAGCGTCTCCACCGTGGAAGTGGGAACCGACGGGATCACGGAGTCGGAAAACGTAGTAGATGCCAAGGACCTGTCCCGCATCCGGGTGGACAAAGGCTCGATCCGCTTCCTGGATCAGCGTTTCTCCGAACTGCTCCTGACGCAGGCCCTCATGGCCGTGCGGGAGAAGATATTTACGGACACGGAAACGCACGCGGTGATCGAAAAACTGCGCCAGAGCAGCGAGTTTAAACAACACGGGGAACGGGCCATGGTCGAATTGCTCAAACAGTACTTGCTGGACGGTCCGGCCTTGAAGGCGCGCATAGGCCGGGCTGCGAAGCAAAAAGAGGACTGGGCGACCATCACGCTCACCAGGGGCGGACGGTTCCAGACCATGAACCTCTATAGCTTTATCCGGAGTAAATTGGACGGCCGGGAATTCAAGAAAGCGGACCTGGCCGAAATCAACGCGGCCCGGGGTGAACTGGAAAACGAGGCCCTGCCGCTTATGCAGAACCTGGCCAAGGTTATCAAGCAGGACAAAGCCAACCAGGCGGTGCGGAAAGCCGAGTTCTTCGAGCGTTTTGGTATTACTTATGACAGCTATCAGAAAATGATGAAGACTTCTTGGGCTCAAAAGCTGCTGTTCCTGGTGGCGGGGGGGAGTGACCGCCTGCGGGATGATCAGAACCCGGTGACTACCATACAGCGTTATGGGCAGCAACTTGCGGGCATTGGCGCAGCGGCCGTAGTTACCGGTGGCCTGGTACTGCTCATCGTAGGTACCACCTCGGGTCTATTGCCCATGCTCATGGCCGGAGCCGCGCTGGTGGCCGGCGTGGTGATCGGCGTGGAAGGCGCGCTGGCCTGGATACTGGCCGACCGCTTCGCTTTCAGCGTGAATCCCAGTTCCGCGGTAACCGAGCAGATGAAAAACGCCGGCTTCGGGTTCAAGGACGAAGGGCAGGAACGCACGGCCCAACTCCAGGGCATCCAGACCTTGCAACTGCTTGACAACCGGACCTTTACCCAGGCCGTGGCCGGGCTCAAGATTTCGGGTACCCAGCAGATGGTTTCCGAGCACAACCGCAACCGCGCGATCCGCGAGGTGCTCTCGCACCTGGTGCGAGTCGTGGAATCAGGCAAGTCGCCGACCGTGAAGGGCCAACTCACACCGGAGCAGATCCAGCTCGCGAAGGAGTTGGTCCAGGTGCTCGGCTTCCTGCAGTTCGACGTTCGTCCGAAATTCACGCCCTACGAGAAGGGTGGTCCGACCCTGACCCTGACGCCCGAGGTTCAGCCGCAGACCCTGAAGCAGGACTACAAGATCGGGCGGCTTATCCAGCTCCTGCAAGGCCTGGGCGTGGGCATCAAGATGGAGATCGCGCCGCCAATCAAGCAGCCGAAATTGAAATATACCGGCGCGGCTGCGTAAGCAGACAGGCTTAAACACATGCGCCCGGTTTCCCCGGGCCTACCCTAATAACCAGGCG
>JAUXBQ010000172.1 GCA_030619365.1 candidate division FCPU426 bacterium
CAGCGGACCCAGCACGTAAAACGGCGCGTCCTCGCAGAGGCGCTTTTCCAGCAGAATGTTGGCCTGGATTTGATTCAGCGGAACGTGCCCCGGCCCCTCGATCATTACCTGGACCCCGGCCTCCCGGGCGCGCCGGGCCAATTCCCCCAGGATAATAAGTTCCTGCACTTGCGCCCGGTCCGTGGCATCTTCCAGGCAGCCGGGCCGCAGGCCGTCGCCCAACGAGAGCGTAACGTCGTGCTCGCGGCAGATGTCCAGCAATTCGTCATAACGCGCGTAATACGGATTTTCCTTTTCCTGATAGATCATCCAGCCGCTCAGCATGGCGCCACCCCGTGACACGATGTCCATCTGGCGCCCCTGCGCCTGCAGCCGCGCCAAGCTCTCCAGCGTGACGCCGGAGTGTATGGTCATGAAATCCACGCCCTGTTGGGCCTGGTCGCGGACCACTTCCAGCATGCTGTCCGCGCTAATGCCGTGCACCGGCTGCCCGGCTGCCCGGGCGCGGACCGCGGCCTCGTAGATCGGCACCGTGCCCAGGGGCTGGGAAAAACCCTGCAACAATTGCTCCCGGAGGCGCGGCAGATCACCGCCGGTGGATAAATCCATGAGCGCGTCCGCGCCGGCCATATCCGCCTCGCGCGCTTTTTCCAATTCTTCCTCCGGGCCGCCACAATCCGTGGACGTCCCCAGGTTGGCGTTGACCTTGGTGCGCAATCCGCTGCCCACGCCCAGGCCACGGTTGTTGGTATGCGCGGGATTAAAGGGAATGACGATCCGTCCGGCCGCCACACCGGCGAGCACGAATTCCGGGGAACGGTTTTCCGTCACCGCCACCGCCTGCATGGCCGGGGTGATGCGGTCCTGTTTCGCGTTTTCCAGTTGCGTCATGATCGATCAGTCCTTCCGTGATGAACTTGCCGCCCTGCGCCGGGTCCGGCCCGGGCGGCGCCCGCGCGCCAGTTTCCGTCCCAGCGCGGATTCCAACTGGTAGGTCCGGAAACGGAGCCGCTTGAATTGTCCGCTGGCCCGGGCGTTTCCGAGTTTGGACACTTCCTCCAAAACCCGCAACGCTTCCTGTGTGCGCCGTAAATTTGCGGTTACCAAGTCCGGGAAATCGCGGCGTTTTTTCTCCGTGGTCAGTGTGAGTGTGGCGCCCGGATCCTGTGCGGCGGCGCGGCTGGACAGCAGCGCGGCGCGGGGCAGGGCCTGTTCCGCCACCTGGAGCGCGTGCCGCAGGGTCTTGGTTTGCCGGAGCAGCGCCGGCTGCTCCCAGGCCAAACGCACGATTTCCTCCACCACGCGCAGGCCTTCGCGGGCGCGGTTTAAATTGGCATCCAGGATGCGATTAAGGGCGTTGGTCACGGGGTTGCGTTCCTGCGGTCTCCCGCGGCGGGATATAAACCGTGCTGGCTGATTTTAAACTTTACTCCCTTTTCCACTAAAAGCAAGTTGATTTTTTCCTAACTCCTGTTTTGAAAAACAACCCGTTTTTTCTTGAAGCCCAGTTTATAAGCTTCATTTGAAGCACCACAGGGCTGGAACGACAAGGTGTGTGGTCTGTTTTTCCCGAGAGGATGGTGAAGGAAAACAAGGCTACTCGAAAAACATCAAAATCGGAATTGCCACCATATGGTCATTCAGCGCCAATACTTTTTGGCCGGTATACAAAATAACCGAAAGCCCTAATTGCTTTTTGAGATCATTGCGGCAGTTTTCCAGGCCGGCCAGGTCGGTGCCGCGCAGGCTTTGCGACCATTTGACCTCTATCGCGATTAAGCGCCCGCCCCTCGCCAGAATAAAATCAACTTCCCGACCGGCATGCGTGCGCCAAAAAAACAAATCCGTCCGCCGGGAAGATAAAGCTATAAGTTTTCGCAATTCATTGGCCACCCAGGTTTCCACCAGCGCTCCGGCGTGTCCCTGCTTTTCAAACATGGCCCAATCCTCAAAAGCCATTAAGCTGGCAGCCAGACCCGTATCGTTAAAATAAAGCTTGGGAGTTTTGATTAGACGCTTGTTGATATTGGCATAATAAGGCGGAAGCGTCCAGATTTGGTAAGTGGTTTCCAAAAGTCCTATATACCGTTTCAGAGTATTGAGGGGGATTCCCAGTTGGCGTGAAATCTCAGCCATATTTAGAAGCTGTCCGGTACGCGCCGCGGCCGCGATTAACAAACGCCCGTAATCCGAAAGATTAAGAATATGTACAATCTCCCGCAGATCGCGTTCCAAATAAGTTTGCCGATAGGAATCAAACCATTGCGACCGGATGCGTCCGGGTTTCATCAGGGCCGGAGCCGGATAACCGCCCGCGAGAATATTTTCGGCCAATTTATTTCGCGGCCGGCGGGTTTCCGAGGAAGCAAATAATTTTAAAAATGTCTTAGTATCCGGGGAGGCAAAAAGATTTTCCAGGGTATCCGGGGGGACGGCATGCCGGGATAGTTCGGACCAGGAGAAGGGATGCAATTGAAATAAAGCTATGCGGCCGGCCAGGCTTTCGGAAACTTTTCTCAATGTCATCAGGTTGGCCGAACCGGTCAACAGAAAAAGTCCGGGTTTCCGGTTTTGATCAACAGTCCGCTTAATTGAGCGGAGAAGGCCGGGTGCGCGTTGGATCTCGTCGAGAACAGCCGGTTGGTCCAGTCCCTCAATAAAACCATCCGGATCGCGCGTGGCGGCCGAAAGCAGGGAAAAATCATCCAAAGAGTAATACTTGGCCGGCCATTGCTTTGACAGTAAATTCTGCGCCAGCGTAGATTTTCCCACCTGCCGTGGTCCCAGGATGGCGGCCACCGGGAAATATTTCAATGATTCCAGAATAAGTGATTTTAAATGGCGTTTTAGCATGATGTGAAATTATACCATGCCGTGGTATAATTTCAACGCAAAACATATCTTGCCCAACTCCTAAATCAGGTAGGAGGGGACCATTGTGTGTCTCCCCCTCCCGGTAGAGCCTACGTTCCGACCAAGCATGCGGCTCTTTGATCGGTGACTGAACTGGAGGTTAAAAGCCCGTTTGAAAAGAACGAAACAAACTTGGGACTGCTGAAAAAGTCTTTGCGGCACCGCCGCCTGCCGAGAGGTAGGATGCGCTGTCAACTAGGACCGGGCCGCGGCGGATTACTTGGTCGGCAGCTCCGTGGTGCCTTTGGGAACGATGCCGTTGTGTTTGATGCTGGGCGGAGGGGCCGGTTTTTCACGAGCCACGACTTTGGTCACCAGCACCGTGGGATTGATCTCCTGATCAATACTGAGGGTTTTTTGAATGTAGGTCCGAATCTCGGCCTGCACTTTTTCCGAGACGTCCGCAATGCTGACATCGGAAAATATCGTGATCCGGGCCGTGACTTTCAATCCACGCCGGGTGTACAACACACGGCCCCTGATGTCCCGCAAGCCATCGATTTTTCCCTTGAGCACGCGGGCAAAATCCTCGATCGCCGGCAGGGAGACCATCACTTCGCCCATGGGGTTTTGCAGCACGACGGTGCGCTCCCGCCGGGCGGCCCGCACGCTGCCCAGGCCGTAGTACACCAGGCCTCCGCAAAGCACTACACCGATCACGAAGGCGAGGACCCGGCCGGTCAGGCCTTCGACCACGTAGGCCAGGGGCCCGGCGACAAAATCACCCACGACGAGCAGCCAGCCCGGATACACCGCCACCGCCAACACCAGCAGGCCGATCAGGCCGAGGACGCTAATCCCGATTACCATCATGATGATATTTAGTGTACGCATATGCCTTCCTCCCCGGGGCTCTCCGCCCTCACGTCATCGGCTTGAGTTGCTTGTCGTTCTTCATTTTCACGCCCTGAACCGAAATGTTAACGGCGGAGACGTTCAGGCCGGTCATGTCCTCGACCGCCTCGCGGACCTTGTCCTGCACCCTTTGGCAGACGATGGGGATATCCACTCCAAATTGTACGAATAAGTGAATCTCGATCGCCACGTCCTCGTTCCGCACTTCCACCTTAACGCCGCGTCCCTGCGAGGGCTTTACGCCCAGCATTTCCGCGATGCCGTCCACCGTACCCTGCGCCATGGAGGCCACGCCCTCGACTTCCAGGGCTGCCAATCCGGCTATCACCGCGATGGCTTCGTCTGAAATACGGATACTACCCGCTTCATTTTGGATTTTATCTTCCATGCTCCGCGACCTCCTTGGGCCCTGTACCCTCTGGTATCGGGCAGAGCGGCCGCCTGGCCGCTCTATCGTTTATGGTAACTCAAATCTTGTTATTCATCAACAATTCCACGAAATTAGTGGAAATTTGTCCCTCGCGAAATGCATCCTTGTTCAAGGCGCGCAAATGGAACGGAATCGTGGTTTTCACGCCCTCAATCACGAATTCTTCCAGGGACCGGAGCATCCGCTGGATGGCCTCCTGCCGGTCGGTCCCGTAAGTGATCAGCTTGGCCAGCAGGCTGTCGTAGTACGGCGGAATCTTGTACCCGGCGTAGGCGTGAGTGTCCACCCGGACGCCGGGCCCGCCGGGCATGTGAAAACTGGAGATAGTCCCGGGCGAGGGCCGAAAGTCGTTTTCCGGGTCCTCGGCGTTGATCCGGCACTCCAGGGCGTGTCCCCGCGGCGTACAGTTCTGCTTCATTTTCAGCTCCTCGCCGGCGGCCACGCGAATCTGCTCCTTGACGAGGTCCAGGTCGCACACCATCTCCGTGGCCGTGTGTTCCACCTGAATACGGGTATTCATTTCCATGAAATAGAACTTCAGGTTTTTGTCCACCAAAAATTCCATGGTCCCGGTGGTGTGATACCCGGCGGATTGGGTGCCCTTGACCACCATTTTCATCATTTTATCCCGGATCTCCGGCGTCATGATGGGAGAGGGTGACTCTTCAATCAGTTTCTGGTGCTTGCGCTGTACCGTGCAGTCGCGCTCGCCGAGCGCGATGCAGTGGCCGTGCTTGTCAGCGATGATCTGAAACTCCACGTGCCGGGGTTCTTCGAGGAATTTTTCTATGTAAACCTGGGCGTTGCCGAAAGCCGCGCCGGCCTCGCTCCGCGCGGTGAGAAACGCATTGGACAGGGATACGTCGGTATGCGCTACCCGCATACCCCGCCCGCCGCCGCCGGCCGAGGCCTTGATGATCACCGGGTAACCGATCTTGCGCGCCATGCGCAGGGCGTCGTCTTCGCTCTCCACCGGTCCGTCCGAGCCCGGTAACATGGGCAGCCCGTTTTTCTTCATCAGCCCGCGGGCCTCGATTTTATCTCCCAGGAGCCGCATGGCACCGGGCGTGGGCCCGATAAAGGCGACATTGCACGACTCGCAAATTTCGGCGAAGTGGGCGTTCTCCGCCAGGAACCCGTAGCCCGGATGAATCGCGTCCGCGTCGGAAATTTCGGCGGCCGAAAGAATCGCCGGGATGTTCAGGTAGCTTTCCTTGGACGGTCCCTTGCCGATGCAAATGTCCTCGTCCGCGTACCGGACGTGCAGGGAGTTGTTGTCCGCCTCGGTATGCACGGCCACGGTGTTGATGCCCAGCTCCCGGCAGGCGCGGATAATCCGCAAGGCGATCTCACCCCGGTTGGCGATCAGGATCTTTTTAAACATGCTTACGTCTTGCGCTCCACTAGAAATAACGGTTGCCCGTATTCCACGGCCTGGGCGTTTTCCACCAGGATCTTTTTAATCACGCCCTTGACCTCGGCCTTGATCTCGAAGTCGGAGG
>JAUXBQ010000184.1 GCA_030619365.1 candidate division FCPU426 bacterium
GGGGTAAAAATAAGTAGGGAACAGGCATGCCTGTTCCCTACTTATTTTTTCATGAACGTCAAGGCGAGGGAATTGATGCAGAAGCGCTTTCCCGTGGGCTTGGGCCCGTCTGGAAACACATGGCCCAGGTGAGCCCCGCAACGGCTGCAGATCACTTCGGTTCGGGTCTGGCCCTGGGAGTTATCCGGCGCGGTCTTGATATTGGCCAACGCAATCGGCTGCCAATAGCTCGGCCAGCCAGTGCCCGAATCATACTTGGCCGTGGAACTGAACAAATCCTGGCCACAACCCACACAGCGGTATATACCCGACGCGTGGCTTTTTAAAAAAGCACCGGAACCCGCGGGCTCGGTGCCCTTTTGACGTATAATCCGGAACTGCTCGGGCGTCAGGACCGCTTTCCATTCGGCCTCGGTTTTATCCACCCGGGACACCATAACCATGCCTTTCTGTTCCTCTGAGTACACTTTGATTTTTTGCCCGGTGGCCTCGGAAGTTGCAGCCAGGGCCGGCGGCGAAAGATGAAAGCCGCTGACACTCGCGGACAGAAAAAGCGAAACCATCAAGGTCAACGCACGGGAGCGCATGCCCATTCCCCCTTTGTCATTACTTCCTCGGTTTTTGTGCGGACGAACCTTCCCCCCGCACCGGCTCCCATATTCTACCTTACTGGAATCCAATGTTCCACATATCTTCTGCCCTGAAAGTCGATTTTCACTTCAAAGCGCTCGGACTCGGCCGGCCGCAACCCTCCGGGACGCAGCGCTTTTTCCGCCGCCCGGTAGGCCTTGTTCCCGGAGAAATTGCCCGCGCCCCTGACCCGTACCACCAGGCGCCGGCCGGGCGCCAGACGTTCGATGCGGATCGGCTCGGGAAGCCCCCGGATCGCGTACCCCAGGGGCAACAGGTATCCCACCTGGCAATGAACGTTGATCGGCCGCATGAGCAAGGGGGTTTTAGAAAAAATGGTGATTGGCCGGCCGCCCTCCAGGCCCAGTTCCGCCAGAGCTCCCCGGATCGACTTCCGCTTTTTCTCCAGACCCCATAGTGTGCCTTGATAATCCACCACAGCCGTGGTGACCTCGGGCAAGTCGGCCGGTGCAATGACTTCAATTCCGGTAAAAGGACTGGAAACAAAAAGGTATATCCCGCCGCCCAAAAAGAGCAGCGCCAAAATACCGACCGCCCACAGGACAATCCGGGGCGGCCCCTCGTTCTGATCAAACAAATTAGGGTCGTTTCTCATAACAGCTTCTCCCGTCCCAATTCACAGGTTACCCGGATATTTTCCACAGCTTCCCAACATTTCCATTTAATAAATCCAACCCTGGATTCGTGATCCCCTCGGGCGAATCAGGCCTTCCCGTCCTTTTCCGGCGCGAACGCAAAGCGTCCCTCGGCCCAGAGCTCGGACAAGGGCCGCCGGTCATTCGGCTGCTCCAGGGCTTGCAGTTCCGGCAAAAGCTGGGCCACCGGTCCCCGGTAGCCCAGGGCCACCACCGCGTGAATTCCCCATGCTTCCGGCACGCCAAATTGTTCCCGGATCTTTTGCTGGGAAAAGCCGCCCATGGCATGAGCGATCAGGCCCCGGGAATTCGCTTCCAGGGCCAGGTAGCCCCAGGCCGTGCCGGCGTCAAATCCGTTCCAGCGATTGGGGCGGCCGTTCAGCGCGAAATCGGGAGCGGAAATCACGGCGATCAGCATTGGCGCCCGGTCCGCCCAGGACCGGTTTTTTTCGGCCAGGCACTCACGCATGCGGTCCAGGTCCGGCTTTGTGCGCGCCACGATAAACCGCCAGGGCTGCTCATTAAAGCAGGAGGGCGCCCAGCGGGCGGCCTCCAGGATTGCCAGCAATTCCTTCTCCAAGACCGATTGCTCCGCGAATGAACGCGGGGACCACCGGTTCAATATGAGCGGCTGGACCGCCAGTTCGCTGGCGCGCGTGGCCTCGATTTCCTTATCCAATTGGTAATCAGACATGCCGCGGACCCTCCTTGGTCTTTTCCCTTCAGACCCTGTTAGTGAAATCCGGTTCTGCTTCCCCGCAGGCGGCCGATCGACGTTGCCGGAGTGAAACGACAGGCGTGACCTTGTTTTAACATACTTTGTATCCCGGGAAAACGGAAAATGATTCATTTCCCGGCCAATTCGGATTTTTTCTTGCCAGCCTGTTTTGCTTCTGTCATGATGTGCAACAGCAAAACCCACCGGAGGCCCGTGCGCATGATCACGAAAGATTTATTGCTCAAGTTGTTTGACGCGGCCTACATGCTGCGCTGGAACGACAAGGTCCGGCCCGTGGATCTTATCGAACTGGACAAGCAGGCCCATAAGCTGGTCATCGCCTATGTCCTGGGAAAATCCGAGGAAAACGAGCCCGGATTTGACTGGCTGGAAATCATCGAGGCCGGCATTTTCGAACTATTGCAGCGCATCGTGGTCACGGACATCAAACCACCGATTTTTCATAAGATCAAGGCGGACGCCAAAAAATATCAATTGCTGAACAAGTGGGTCTATCAGGAACTGGAGCCCGTGCTCCAGCCCCTGGGGCCTGATTTTCGCGAACGGTTTCAGGCGCATTTTCACAGCCCCCATGAAAACATCAACAGCCGGATTCTGAATGCCGCCCACTTCTATGCCACCAAATGGGAATTCGACATCATTAAAAAAGCCAATCCCACCAGCTACGACATCGAGGACATCGAAAAAGACCTGGCCGCCAAGCAGGAAAAATACCACGACCTGCGGGGAATCAAAGCCCTGGCCGCTGAAGCCAGCCTGCCGGAAAAGGATAAAAGTCATACGCGCTTCATCAACCTGTGCGGCGAACTCCGTTTCCAGATCCGCTGGTCCAACCTGCACCGCATCCCAAAAACCTCGGTGATGGGCCACATGCTGTTTGTGGCTCTGCTGGCGTACCTGTTCTCCCTGGAACTGAACGCCTGTCCGCGCCGCCGCATTAATAATTTTTTCACAGGATTATTCCACGACCTCCCGGAAGTGCTGACCCGGGACATCATTTCCCCGGTTAAGCGCTCGGTGGAAGGCTTGAGCGAGTTGATCAAGGAGTACGAGGCGGAATTGATGGAAAAGGAAGTCTACAGCCTGCTGCCTTTGGCCTGGCACGCGGAAATGAAAATGTATACCGAGCACGAATTCTCCACCCTGGTCGTCCTGAACGGCAAAAAACAGTCGGCAACCAGCGAGGAGATTAACGCGAAGTACAACGAGGACAAGTTCCAGCCCCGCGACGGCACGCTCATTAAAGCCGCGGATGAAATGGCCGCTTTTCTCGAGGCCCACGTGGCCATCAGCAATGGCAGCGCCAGCCAGGATCTCATGAACGCCCAGCGCAAGATCAAGTACCGCTACCAGCGGGAGCTCCCCCTGATCGGCGGCCTTGATTTCGGCAAATTATATTTCGATTTTGATTAGATTTTTCCGGCTCGCGGCGTTTTTTTTCTCCCTGCCACCCCCGTAAAACATTTAATTACTTTTTTGAATTAATTTTTTTTCTAAACTTCTTATTTGTAATAATATACTACCCCCGCCATGCCCAACCATCCAAGTGATTTGACAAAAACCCCATTTTTTCTAAATAATCCCCTCCTCGGTTTTTTTGGCACGGATCGTGCTTGTTCCTAACGTAACTGCATGGCGATAAAGGGGGGGATCTATATTATTAAACGCCTGTTACTGCTGGTATAACTACAGACTATTTGTCAAGGAGGAGTAAAAATGAAAAAGAATTTATTGAAAAAAACAATCGCAGTTTTCGCAGTTTTTTGTATGACCGGCCTTTCTTCCGGCCCGCTCTGGGCGGCTGACGTCGCCTTGGATGTCCCGATCGTCAGCAAGTATGTTTGGCGCGGCCTGGAAGCTAATACCGATCTGGTCCTGCAACCTTCATTGACCGTGGACACGGCTTACGGACTGAGTTTCAATCTTTGGGGCAACATGGATGTAACCGGATTCGGCGAGGAAGCCGGATATGGCAACCGTTCCGGCGAATTTACTGAACTGGATTTAACCGGATCCTATACGTATGCTATTAGCCCGGTATCTTTAACCGGCGGCATCATCTCCTACATCTTCCCTGGTCTGGGCGCCACCACTCACGAATTGTTCCTGAGTGCGGGCGCGGATGTCATTGCGAGCCCGTCGCTGACCTGGTACTCGGATGTTGACGAAATCAAGGGCTCGTACTTTTTGCTGAGCGTGGGTCATGGTTTCGGCCTGGAAGCCGGCCCTTTGACCGGCGTGGACGTGGGCCTCTCGGCCGGATATGGCAGCGGTTCTTACAACCGGGGTTATTTCGGCCTGGATAAAGCCGCTCCGGTGGATCTCGTGGTCTCCCTGGGCCTGCCCATGACCTTCGGGCCGGTTAGCGTGACGCCGTCGGCCTTCTACAGTTATTTAATAGACAGCGAAATCAGTGATGCCCTGGGTGAGAGCGGCTATTTCGTCGCTTCGCTGACCCTCGGGCTCACACTCTAGACTGGGGGTGTTGAAAATGAAATTCCTTCGCTATTGCATTACCGCGTTGCTGCTGGCGGGCGTCGGCGCAACGGGCGCGGCCTGGGCCGAAGAAGCAGTGGCGCCTGAAGCGGTTCCGGTTGTGGCCGAGAGCGCGGCCGCAATTGAAGCGGCGCCCCAAGCTGCGACTAATCTGGCCGCCTTGGTGAGCGAAGCTGCCGCGGCAGCCAGCACGGCTCAGGATTCGGCCAACTGGGTCTGGATTCTCATCGCCGCGTTCCTGGTCATGTTCATGCAACCAGGTTTTGCCATGTTGGAGGCCGGATTAACCCGTTCAAAAAATGCCGGAAACATCATGATGAAAAACTTGATGGATTTTTCCCTGGGCTCAATCGCCTACTTTGTATTGGGCTTCGGCATCATGTTCGGAGCGGACAAGATGGGCCTTTTCGGGTCCGATGGCTTCCTGCTTGGCGCCGCGAACACGGCCGGCAAGGAGGGCATGTGGCAATACGCTTTCTGGATGTTTCAGGTGGTGTTCGCCGCCACGGCCGCGACCATTGTCTCGGGCGCCATGGCCGAACGCACGAAATTCGTCGGATACCTGATTTATAGCATCTTTATCTCCCTGTTTATCTATCCGGTGGTGGGTCACTGGATTTGGGGCGGCGGCTGGCTGAGTATGCTGAAAACCCCGATGGTGGATTTTGCCGGATCAACGGTGGTCCACTCCGTGGGGGGGTGGCTGGCTTTGGCCGGAGCCATCGATCTGGGTCCCAGACTGGGCAAATACGGCCCTA
>JAUXBQ010000029.1 GCA_030619365.1 candidate division FCPU426 bacterium
GAATGGTTTCGCGCAAGCCGCGGATGCCGTGTTTGTCCCGCAGCTGCTTCAGGCGGTAATATGTGGTGGTGGAGAGGTTCAGGTACCGGCAGGCTTCCCGCACGGAAACGCCCTGTTTTTCGACCAAATAAAACAGCTTGCGCCGCAGGTTGAATTGCACCTCGTCGGCCATCATCTTCTCTTTGATGGCCACGCAGGTAATGTCGTCGTTTTGGGGAAAATCCTCGGTAAAGTTGGCGATTTCCTCGGTGAGTTTCTCCACGAACGCCTCGGCGGACAATTTGTGGTGCTCACGGACGATGTCCACCAGCCGCTGTTCCCCGAACTGGTCCCGCCGGGGATTCATGGCCTCGGTAATGCCGTCGGTATAGACCACCAGCAGGTCGCCTTTTTTCAGTTTGACGCTTTCCTGGGTAAGGGAAGTCGCGAACAGATCCGGGTTCGGCAGGTCAATGCCCAGCGGAAAACCGCGTGGTTTTAAAAAATAAATCTGATCCGTTTCCTCGCGGTAAAGAATCATGGGATTATGGCCGGCGCTGGAATAATTGATGATGCGTTTCCGGGAATTGAGGATGATGTAGAACATGGTCACAAACATCCCTTTTTTCATGTCGCGAGTGACGAAGCTGTTGACCTTGCCCATGACATCGGTGGCGCTGTGGTTGCCCCGGGCCTCTAGCCTCAGGGCGGTGCGGATCATGGTCATGACCAGCGAGCCGGGAATGCCCTTGCCCGAGACGTCGGCCACGGCCACGCCCAGCACGTTGTTGTCCACCCACACGAAATCAAAGTAATCGCCGCCCACTTCCTTGGCTGACCGGTACATGCTGCCCACCTCATAGCCCTCGATCTTCGGGAGTTCCCGCGGCAGCAGGGTGTGCTGAATCTCCTGGGCTACCTGCATTTCCTGCTGTATGCGCTCCTGCTCCAGCAGATTCTGCTGGGCGTGATTGAAGCGCTTGGTCATCTCGTTGAACACCCTGGCAATCTGGCCGAATTCATCGTCGCTGTGTATGTTGATCTGATGGTCCAGGTGCCCCTCGCTGACGGCCAGCATGCCGTCCGTCAGTTTGCGGATGGGCGCGATCAGGAAGGCCATGAAGAAATACGCGCCCGAGGTGCTGACCGCCAGGGCAATCAGGAAAATAATCACGGCGTTGCGCCGGCCCTGGCGTATATCCTGGAGAATCGCCTCCTCCCGGATGCCGATGTGCGCAATCCCCACGCGCGTGTCCTCGGAAAAAATAGGGTAGCCGATGTCGTGCACCAGCGCTTGGTTCTCATCGCGAATCAGCTGGACCACGGGTTCGCGCTGCGTGGGCGTTTTGAATCCGGGCGGGGGCTGGAACAGCTTCAGTATCTGCTGGGTGACGGAATGCCCGAGGATGATATTGTCGTTGTCGAGCACGAAGGCGTAGGCCAGTTTGGGATTGTTGGTGACCAGGGTTTTCACCAGCGCAGCCAGGTGCAGATCGTCCTGCTTGAACAGATAGTCCACCGCGTCGCGGGCCAGGCTCTGCGTGGTTTCCAGGGTGCTGGACATAATCGTCGTGCGCAACGAGCGGGCTTGGTTGGCGAACATGTAGATAAAAATGACCAGGACCAGGACCGCGACCGAGACCGTTACCGGCAGGAGATATTTTACGCTGACTTTGGAGAGGCGCCGGACACCGGACGCCACGGGCACGGGCAGGGTGGTTTCGGGCCCCGCGGCTGCCTGCAAAACCGCCCGGGGCGCCTTGCTTTTCTTCACCAGGCGCAGGACGTTCTCCTGGCGGCTGGTTTTATATTCGGTCTCGTCCATCAGTTTACGGATGAACCAGATCCCCAGCCCGCCGCGTTTCCCGATTTCCACGTAGCGGTTCAAGTCCGGGGTCTTGGACTTTTTCCAGTCAAAGCTTTTCCCCCGGTCCCGGACGAAAATCTCCATCTCGCCGTCCCGGCGCCGAACATCCAGTTTGATCGTGCCCGTTTCCCGGCCCTGGTAGGCGTGGCGCACAACGTTGGAGCAGGCTTCGTCCAGCGACAACTTGACGTTATTAAGCTCGCCCACGGAAAAATTGGCGTCCTGGGCGGCCTTTGTGATGAAATCGCGGATTTCCCCCAGATACCGCTCTTCGGCCGGAACCTCAAGTTGGTACGTTTGCACGACCGGCTTACGGAATAGTTTACTGAACATACTGGGCAACGTTCAATCCTCTCATTCCCTTAGTAATTGTAGAGACATACGGCCGGGCGTCTCTACAACTTGCAATAAAAATCCCCGGTCAGCAAGGATTTCCGGCTATTTTTTCTTTGGCTGGGACGGCTGGGCTTTGGTCCCGCCGGGCGCCTGGCCGTGCTCTTCCCGGGCGATTTCTTCCCGAATCGCTTTCAAGCGGGCCATCCGGCCTTCGGCTTCTTCGATATTCCGGAGCACCAGCACGTTATTCGGTTCCTCGACCAGTATCTTTTTCCAGACTGTAATGGCCTTATCAAATTCATCAGTCACGTAAAAATCGATTCCGTGGTAGTAGCGCTGATAGGACTTGTCGCTCATGACTTTAGTCTGTCCGCCGGCCCGCTGCCGCGCGCGTTGCAGATAAACCTGCAGTTGCAGATAATTCGGATCGTATTTTTCCACGGTTTCGAATTCAACCACGGCCTGCTTGTAATTGCGCGCCAAATAATCCTCAATGCCCTGGAAATAATGCAGCGCCTTAAAGTACTCATCCGCCAACGCGGCCTGGCGCTGTTCGGTCAGGCGGCGGCGCTCCTGCCTGAGCAGTTGCTGGCGCTTGGCCAGCATGGCTTTCTTTTCCCGGCTATGCCGCCGTTCGGAGTTTTTCATGATCTGTTCCATGGCGCGGCTGGTTTCCTCCACCGCTTCCTGGGCCCGGCGCTGGGCCTCGCGATCCAATTCCTCCTCGCGCTGGCGCTCGCGTGCTGCCCGCTGTTCTGAAACCGGCACGCCGAACCGATAGCTCAGTGTAAACCGGTGGGTGATGCCCAGCGCCTCGCTGGCCAAGGCGTAATCCAGCATGATGCCCACGTAATGCAGGCCACCGCCCACAGACCAACCGTCGTAATTCAGTCCCCCGCGGAGCCGGAACAGATCGAGCAGTCCGTATTCCACCCCTCCGGCAAACCGGGAGGCTCGCCAGGTGGAGCGCTCCCAAGTGCCGGTGATCAAAAAATGCTGCTGCATGGAGTCCTCGGTGTCATGCCGGTATGCCAGGCCTGTTTTAAAGCCCAAGGGAATCACGTCCCGCACCTCGGCCAGGCGCAGGCGGGAACCGATGACATTTTGCACGGACAAGCCCAGGGTCAGGTTATTCCACGGGATACCGCCGATGCCCATGGGATCCTCGGGCAGGCGATAGTGAAAACCCAGGTCCAGGCCCACGCCGGCGTCGAAATCGCCCAACAGCCGAATTTGATCGATCTTAACCACCAGGCCGGCGCGGAGCCCGACCGTTATTTCCCGGCTATATCCCAGCAAGTATTGCCGCATATCCACGCTGCCGTCGCCGTTCCCCAATACCCGCGAGCGGTCGTCCCTGAGCACAATGCCATCCGTGGCTACGCGCACGGCACCCAGGGCAAAGGTCCCCCAATCGAGCAGCGGGTAGGCCACCCCGATAAAATCGTAAGGCGTACCGAAATAGAGGTCAATGTGCATGGCCGAGACCTCGATCTGATCCAACTGCGACAAGCCGGCCGGGTTCCAGAACAGGGCGCTCACGTCATCGGCCACGGCCACGTAACTCCGGCCCAGGGCCAGGGCGCGCGATCCGGCGCCCAAGTCAAAAGGACTGTTGGTCCCGCCATCCTCCAGGGCGGCCAGCGCACCCAGGGGCGCGGTCAGCAGCATGGCCAGAATCATCCCCGCCAGCCGGCCACGGCCGGCTTTTTTCCCATTCCGATTGAGAGTCATCATTTGATCACCGCAATCTTCAGCACCAGCTGCTGGGCATCGCCGCTAACCGGCTTGACGTTCAAGATCGCGAAGTACACGCCATTCAATACCACCTGCCCGTTGCCGTTGCGGCCATTCCATTGGCAGCGGTAGAGCGTGGTGGGGCCGGTCTGGTTTTCCCGGTCCACCAGCACCCGCACCAGTTCCCCGGTGATGTTGTAAATTTTCAGGGTGACCTCCGCGTCCTGCTCGAGGAAATATTCAATGGTCGTGCTCCGCCTCCCCGCG
The DNA here is from genome assembly GCA_030619365.1 of candidate division FCPU426 bacterium. Classification (GTDB taxonomy): domain Bacteria; phylum Oederibacteriota; class JAAXVQ01; order JAAXVQ01; family JAUVAV01; genus JAUXBQ01. The sequence goes on from JAUXBQ010000029.1 coordinate 4,187, forward strand.
GCAAAGGGATTGGGATAATTGATGAACGACTGCTGGAGGTTCAAGGACGTGATGACCACGTCTTCCGAGAACATGGGGAAAGCGTCGCCAATCGCGGCCCGAGCCAGGATGACGATGCCGTCCAGGAATTGAGGATCCATTTCCGTAGCGTCCACCACGCCGATACGCAGGGAGGTCCGCGCGGAAGCCGCGTTTAGATCAAGCTGAATGCTCAGCAGGCGGGTCTCGCCCGGCTGGATAAGAAGTGACTGGCTGGAAAATCCGACGAACTGTTCTTCTGTGGCTGAAAAATTGGTGATAACCGCCAGGGAGACGCCGGTGGCGCCGTCCGTGATCTCCAACCGGCTCAGGATATCATTGGCCGGGATGGGCAGGCCCGTGAAATCCTGGGTGGTCAGGGTCAGGCCGCAGAGTTTATACAGGGCTGAGCCGGGCGAATTGGGATTCGTGACCTCCAGGCTCAGCATGTCCACATTGGTTTCGCCGGACACCACGCGCACGGGCGCCAGCGAGGTGTGCCGGACGTCCAGGAAGGGATTGGCCGAACGCGCGCCGGCATCGCAGGGAATAGCGCGCGTGGTTCCCGGCTGAATCCAAGGATTCTGAGGCGTTCCGGTGAGGGTATAGGTTTGGCCAGGCACCATGAAGCGGACCGCGAAAATAGTTTCCCCGCCGGAGAGGGTAATCTGCGAGGGCAAGTCCCGAATTTCCGTGGACAGCGCGGAACTGGTAATATCAACCACGCCATTCACCGCTACCATCATGAAAGTGCTCATGTTCAGCACCCGGGCCGTAATGGTCACCGGATATCCTGCAATGGCAGGGACGGGTGGGCTGCCGGCATAACCAGTCGGAGGCAGGTTGTTGAAATATTCATTCGGCGCGACCAACACCAACTGAATGACGACCGTGGGAGTGACCGTGGGCGTCACGGTCAGGGTGGGCGTAATCGTGGCGGTCATGGTTTGGGTGTAAGTAGGCGTCATGGTCATGGTTATGGTCGGCGTGGCCGTGTAGGTCGCAGTAAAGGTCGGCGTGGCCGTCGAAGTGGCTGTGAAGGTCGATGTAAAAGTCGGGGTGGCGGTATACGTCGGGGTAAAGGTCGGCGTGGCCGTATAGGTCGGTGTAAACGTCGGCGTGACTGTATAAGTCGGTGTAAACGTCGGCGTGGCCGTGAAGGTCGCGGTGAAGGTTGGTGTGGCTGTGCTGGTGGCAGTAAAAGTCGGTGTGGCCGTAGGCGTCACCGTCGAGGTCTGCGTGAACGTAGCGGTGAACGGCGGCGTGGCCGTGGAGGTATACGTGGGGGTAACGGTCGGCGTGAAGGTCGGCGTGCCGGTGGAAGTCCGCGTGAAAGTGGGCGTCATGGTCGCCGTGGCCGTAATGATCTCGACGTATTGCAGCTTGGTCACGGGCGTGGTGGTTTGATAGGTCCCGTCGTTGAGATACGAACTCCAGTAATATATTCCCCCGGTGCCCGGCGCGGTTGCGGTCAGCGTGATGCTGTCAAAAGAGCCGGCAGACCACGGCGTGGCATAGGTGATCTGTATTTGGTTCCCGGCAAAAGAGACCAATCCGCCCAGGATATTGGAGGATGGCGTGAGCGGAACCGCCCAGCCGCTGGGAATGCTGATGTAGAGGGTGCTGATGTCCCCGCCGGAACCGGCAATGACCACGTATTCATAGTTTCGGTTTTCATTCAGTATGGCCACGTTCGGGTCAATATAGGCGTCCGCGGCCGGCGTAATGGTCGAGGTCGCCGTGGGCGTGGCCGTGCTGGTGGCTGAAGATGTGGCCGTGGGCGTTACGGTCGAGGTAGCTGTAAACGTCGGCGTCGCGGTATAGGTCGGCGTGAAGGTCGGCGTTGCTGTCGAGGTGAACGTAAATGTCGGGGTGGCCGTGTACGTCGACGTGAAGGTCGGCGTTACCGTCGAGGTGAACGTAAATGTCGGGGTGGCCGTATACGTCGGTGTGAAGGTCGGCGTGGCTGTGGACGTAAACGTAAATGTCGGGGTGGCCGTGTACGTCGGCGTGAAGGTCGGCGTGGCTGTGGACGTAAACGTAAATGTCGGGGTAGCCGTGTACGTCGGCGTGAAGGTCGGCGTGGCCGTGGACGTGAACGTAAATGTCGAGGTAGCCGTATACGTCGGAGTATGCGTCGGCGTGGCCGTCGAGGTGAACGTAAATGTCGGGGTGGCCGTGTACGTCGGCGTGGCCGTGTACGTGAACGTAAATGTCGGGGTAGCCGTATACGTCGGCGTGAACGTCGGCGTGGCCGTATACGTCGGAGTATGCGTCGGCGTGGCAGTATACGTCGGAGTATGCGTCGGCGTGGCAGTCAAGGTCATAACTTCCACGTATTGGTATTTCGTAGCCGGCGTGGTGGCTGCGTACGCCCCATTGTTCATGTAACCGCTCCAATAATACAGGCCGCCGGTTCCCGGCGCGGTCGCGGTCAGCGTAATGCTGTCAAAACTGCCGCTGCCCAGCGGCGGCGCGTAGGTCACCATGATTCGGCCGCTGGAAAAGGTCACGGTTCCTGACTGCACGTTGGATACCGGCGTGTCCGGCACGGCCCAGCCGCTTGGAATCTCAATATAGAACGTGTTGATGTTGCCGCCCTGCGTAATGACGAGATACTCGTAATCCTGGATCTGAAAAGCATCCGCGGCATTCGGATCAATATAAGCATCAGCTTCCGGAATGGGCGTTACGGTCGGCGTGACCGTGAAGGTGCTGGTCAGCGTCGCCGTGGATGTGAACGTCGGGGTGGCGGTATAGGTCGGGGTAGCGGTAGATGTAAACGTAAATGTTGGCGTAGCCGTATAGGTAGCGGTAAACGTGGGGGTAGCAGTGAAAGTGGGAGTAGCTGCCCAAGCTGTAAGGGGTATCAGGCACATTATAAAGGTTGCGATGAAAACCTGTCTAATATACATAGGCGACCTCGGCGACCTCGAAAAACTGTTCAAACCTATCACCCTGACCATGGAGCCCCACGGGCGACCAACGAAAGTCCCGTATGCCATCAAACTTTCCGTTTGAGGCAAGCCCGTGGTACCCCTTCTGACATTACGTCGTACGCCCGGTTGGCTAGGCGACATCCCGCGAAGCATCAAGACGCATTCATCCACGGGCAAGCCCGGGGTGTTTTGCGTAGCGGGGAAAAACAATATTTTCCCTTAAAAATTAGACTTTTCTCTAATTTTTTTGGTTCCTGCTATTTTGAGTTTTTTTAGGTATCGGAGTTTTTTACGTTAGTAGCTTCTAGAATAGTCTTATATTTCAAGCCTTTTCTGAGCACGTTTCACAAAATATCAAACAAAAAACTGAAATCAAAAAAACTTTATATAATTATACCCAAATTAAGCCTAAATGTAAAATTAAAAGTAGGCATTCGAGTTAAATTGAAAATGCCGCAATTTTATGCTATGCTATAAATTGCCTGCGATGTTGGTGATGAACATACTTATCTAGAACCAACACTTGTTTATCGGACGCTGTTCCCAGCTGGTTAGAGATTCTCCTTTGCGGGAGAAGCCGATTCCGGCCCTTCGGCGCCCACCTGAGCGAAAAGGTTCAGTAGAGGTTGTTTCACACGGCATCGCGGGTTTTTTTTGTCCCTTGACACTCCCCGGGCGATGAGATTATAATGTCTTCACCGATCTAAAAATCGGATTACATATATTCTATTGCGAGCGTATAGTGACGGAAGCAAACACCCCGGAGGGGTGTTTGCAGGATAAACAAATATACGGGTGACCCGGTTGTTTTTGGGCTCATTGACAAGGGAAAACAGACAGAGACGTCTTCTCGTCCGCTTTTAGCCCAACGGGTTTGGCAACATTCCGGGTCAACCGACTGAATTTTATTTTCCGTTTATCCTTCCGTGCCTCCGCTCCGCAATGAGGAGGCTTTTCCCCCATGTTACCCACCATTGTTATCTCCTTGGTTGTTCTTTTTATCGGACTGGGAATTGGTTTTTTTCTGAATAAGTTCACTGCCGCAAAAAAAGTAACCTCGGCCGAATCCCAAGCCAAGCACATTCTGGAAAACGCGAAAAAAGACATTGAAACCAAACAACGGGAATTGGCCATTGAGGCCAAAGACCGTCTCTACCATGAAAAGCAAGAATTCGAGGAACAGACCCGCAATCGGCGCCAGGAAATCCAGAGTATGGAAAAGCGTATGCAGCAAAAGGAGGAAACCCTGGAACGCCGGATCGACAGTATTGACCGGCGGGACCAGGAACTGCAATCCCGCGAAGAATCCATCAAATCCCACCAGCAAGAGGTGCAGCAAACGCAGACAAAACTGGATGGCCTGATCGAGGAACAGAAAAACCGCCTGGAAAAAATTTCCGGGCTGACGTCGGAAGCCGCCAAGAAGCTCCTGATCGAAACCATGAGCAACGAAGCCCGGCATGACGCCGCCCGCCTGATCAAGCAAATCGAGGATGACGCCAAGGAAAACGCGGAGCGAAAATCCAAGCGGATCATCACCATGGCCATTCAGCGCAACGCTTCGGAATTCACCATCGAGAACACGATTTCCGTGGTGCAACTCCCCAACGAGGAAATGAAGGGACGGATTATCGGCCGGGAAGGCCGCAATATTCGGGCCCTGGAACAGGCCACGGGCGTAGACCTGATCGTGGACGACACCCCGGAAGCTGTGATTATCTCGGGGTTCGACATCGTGCGCCGGGAAGTGGCCCGGGTTGCGCTGGAAAAGCTGCTGGCCGACGGGCGGATCCATCCCGCCCGCATTGAGGACGTGGTGTCCAAGGCCAAAGCGGAAGTGGATCTCATCATCAAGGAATCCGGCGAGCGCGCCATGCTGGAAACCGGTATCACCGGTCTGCACCCGGAAATCATCCGCACCCTGGGCCGGCTGCGCTTCCGCACCAGCTTCGGCCAGAACGTCCTGCAGCACTCGATCGAGGTAGCCCACTTGTGCGCGGCCATGGCCGCTGAATTGCGGGCGGACGTCAACCTGGCCAACCGCGCGGGCTTGTTGCACGATTTGGGCAAAGCCGTGGATCATGAGATTGAGGGCGGCCACGCCCAAATCGGCGCGGAGCTGGCCACCAAGTACAACGAACCGCCTTCGGTGGTGCATTGTATCGCCGCCCACCACGGCGATATCGAATTCCAGAGCCTGGAAGCGGTTCTGGTGCAGGCCGGGGATGCCATCTCCGCCTCCCGCCCGGGCGCCCGCCGGGAGAATATCGAAACCTACATTAAGCGCCTTAAAAAGCTGGAGGATATTTCCCTTTCCTTCAACGGCGTTTCGAAAGCCTACGCCATTCAGGCCGGCCGGGAACTGCGAATCCTGGTCAAGGAGGACCACATCGACGACGACGCGGCCATTCTGCTGGCCAAGGACATCGCCAAAAAAGTCGAGGACGAGTTGGAATATCCTGGTCAGATCAAGGTAACGGTGATTCGCGAGTCCCGCGCGGTCGAGTACGCGAAATAAACGCAGGGCGGAACAGGATGCGCATACTATTCATTGGGGACGTGATGGGCGAACCGGGCCGGCAGGCTCTGCATAACGTGCTGCCCGAGCTCAAGGCCGAGCACTCTCCCTCGCTCACCATCATAAATGCGGAAAACGCCGCGGGCGGATTCGGTCTCACCCCCCAGGTGGCCCAGGAGCTGTTTGCGCTGGGCGCGGATGTGCTCACCTCGGGAAATCATATCTGGGACAAAAAACAAATCTTTGATCTGCTCGACCAGGATCCCCGCCTCCTGCGACCTGCCAACTACCCTGCCGGTGCGCCGGGGCGCGGCTGGGGTGTGTACGAAACCCCGTTAAACGGCCCCAAAATCGGCGTACTCAATCTCGAGGGACGCGTTTACATGCACAACCTGGAAAATCCTTTCACGCAAGGCCGCGAGATTCTAGCGGACTTGCGCCGGGAAACGCCCCTCATTATCGTGGATTTTCACGCGGAGATCACTTCCGAGAAACGCGCCCTGGGCTGGTATCTCGACGGCCTGGCCACCGCCGTCATCGGTACCCATACCCACGTGCAAACCGCGGATGAGGAAATCCTGCCGAACGGGACCGCCTATCTGACCGACGCTGGCATGACCGGCGGGCGGGATTCGGTTATCGGCGTGCGCAAGGAAGACGCCATTCATCGTTTTGTCCATCAAACACCTTCCCGTTTCACGCCGGCCAGCGGCCGGCTCTGGCTCAACGGCGTGCTGATCGAAGCTGATCCAACCACGGGCCGGGCCGTAAGAATCGAACGTATCCAAAAAAAAGCCGAACAATAATCCGGGAATATTATTTCTCCGTAGGGGCGGGGGATCCGGCATTCGCCGGACAAGCCCCGCCCCTACGACCCCTACGCAGAGATTTCTTTTATTTCTTAACCTGCTTTACTTTTTTTGCCGCGTGCACAATCACTTCCCTGGCCTGGTTCCCTTTAGCCTGTTCCATAAATTTCACGGTTATTTTCATTCCCGCGCGCAAAGCCTTATCGTCAGTTACCGTCTGCTTGACAACCTTACTTTTCTCATCGAGCGTAACCTGCAAGGTCTGATGATGGCGATTCACGACCCGCAAAGGCTTGTGGTGCGTGATCTTCGCCGTGATTTCTGTCTTTTGTCCTTCCGCCGAGTAGGCTGGGCCTTTCTTGGCCTGCTTCACCAAGCGCAGGGTTTGCTCAGCGGGTAAGAGGACCAGACGCTTCGCTTCCAGTCTGTTCTTTTTTCCTTTCCCCTGAATGCGGACCAGGGACTCCGGAACCAGCGCATCCGTCCCGGCCGGACTTTCCAGCACAATCCGCGTGTCCGGGGAAAGTAAAATGACCACCGGGTCCTGCTTTTTCGTTCCTTTTACACTTAAACGCATTCCCTCTTTTTCCAGCAACACACCGGTCCGGGTACGCAATTTCCCCGGCGCCTTGGCCGCCAGGGCGGACACGGCCCCCCAGCCGGCCACCAGCAACCCCGCGGCCAGTAAGCTGGTCAAACCATACAACTGCACTTTCTTCATCACACCACCTCCTAAGTTTTTTTACTGCTAGGTGGTTTGACAGGAAAGTCGATATTTCCTTTCATTAATTTTTAAAAAATGTTGCGCTTAGGCAGAACACGGTATACTGGACATTGATCGATAAAAAACGAGTCGTCACCCCGGCATGTATTAAGCCGGGGTCCAGGACGTACTGGATTCGTTCCAGCATGCGCTGGATCTTCGACTTTCTTGCCCGGCGAATGCCGGGCGCCGGAATGACGAATTAAAACGAGTATCTGCGGTTAGTTTTTTTGGTGTATTTTTTGGCGGGCGGTACGCTTATTCCCACTTAATATTCCAGCGCCAGACCTGGGAGTCTGAAGGATCGAGCGTGACCTGGACATTGCGCGCACCGGTCAACTCCAGGGCTCCGGCCAGATAACCGCTGACCAAGCGCTGCATAATTTCGGGCAATTTTGGGAAATCCTCAACAATGAATGCTCCCGCTTTTTCCTCCGGGTTTCCTTCGGTCCGGGCTTGCCCTTTTTTATAATAACTTCGCCATAATTTGGCGGATTGGTTCATTAAATAAGGGACCGTGGTTATTTTCAGGAATATTTTATAGATGCCCTGGAGTTCATCCAGGGCTTCCGCGTGGCCGATACGTTCCATGCCCCCGGGATCTCCCGGAAACAGCGCCTCCGCGCCCTTTTCCAATAATTGGGCGGCCGCCCTGATCGAAACCCAGGACACGGACAAGGCCGTCTTGTAAATATTGTTCTCCGCGGGCGTTAAAGATGCCAGGAAATGCTTCTCCTCCTCTTGTTTCCCGGCTTGCAGCATTTTTTTCATGGAGATAAGGCTGCCGGCTTTGTAATCAATCATGCTTGGGGCTCCTGGAATTCAGCAGTTCCAGCCGTCGAGACCGGACTACAGACACGTTGTCATAATAAAAGAATCGGCGCGGAATGGCCAGACTGTAATTATTCAGGCTTGTTTAGAAAGGATTCCCAGGCCTCAGCGCTGGTTCCCGGCCCGGCCAGCAGCTCGATCACCTGCCTGAGACGCTCGGCCTCGGGTTGGCCGGCGCTCGCGTCCAGCACACGCCGGATTTCGGGCAAAGTGGATTCAGGTACAAACGGCTCCTGTATCAGTGTTCCTGCCACGATCAAACCGGGATTGAGACGGTATTGCTTTGCCCAGCGCAGAATGTCTTCGGCCGGGGACACAGGCTGACGGCCGCTTCGTCGATAAAGGTCTTGAACGTCCGTTCGGGTCCAGTTTTGGAAAACTTCCAGACGATTGACTGGGGCAGCTCCCCTGCCGGATTGGTCCGGATAATCGATAACCGGTATTCCGGGCATGGAACCACTTCCCTTTTTTCGTTTGAACCGCCCCTGGCCGCTGACAAAAACACCGCCCTCCAAAGGCAAGGAAGATGCGGTCAGGTCATCGAAGCGGTTTGGCATGGCCGAACGCCCCTGGATTTCTGAACGCCTGGCTTGGGTCTCAATCTCCAGATTGCCGGCCTGGCCCCGATAGGCAGGCTGGTTTTCGGGCCTTCCCTGTCCGTGGACGATTGCGAGGGACTCGTCTGTCGTCACGCCTACCGGCGAAGAAACCTGCACCCGGTTTCTCGTGTGATCGAGATACATCAATCCGCCCACCAAGCCGACCAGAACCGTTCCGGTGATCAGCCAGGGCAGGAGACCGCCGCTGCCCGTGGTTCCTGGCGGCAGATCGCCTGAGGCGTCCAGTTGCTGCATGATTTTCTGCCTGAACCCGGACGGCGCCTGGACCGGCGGGGGTGCGGATGCGCTGATGTCCTATCTCCACTGACGCAGGGCCTCCAACTCTTCCCGGGCCGCGGCATCCTTTTGGAGCAGGGTTTCCACTGTTAGCCGCTCTTCGGGGGTCACTTGACCGTCCAGGTAGGCGGAGAGCAACATGCGCATTTTTTCGTTCATTTCCATTGCCCTCCTTTCCCCCGAAACGCCCGCTTTATATTCTGCCTGGCCCGGTACAAGCAGGACGAGAGGGTGGTCATAGGCATGTCCAGGACTTGGGAGATCTCAGCATACTTCAGATTTTCAAAATGGCACAGAATGATCGCCTGCCGTTGATCCGGAGGCAATTTGGCAATGGTTTGCGCCATCCGCTCCCGGAACTCGTCGCGGACCAAGGCCTCCTCCGGGTGCTCGGCTTTAGGATCCCGTACGACCTCCTGCAGGCCTTTTTCCCGGGCGTCATCCAGGGAAACCGCGTGGCTGTCGTGCGGGTTCTTTTTTTTCCGGTCCAGCACATTAAAGCAGTGATTGGTGGTCACGCGGTAGAGCCAGGTGCTGAAGGCTGATTCTCCTTTGAAGCTTCCGATTTTTTGGAATATCTTGAGAAATACTTCCTGGGCTTCATCCAGGGCCGCCTGATAATCCCGTAAATATCGCAGGGCGAGATTCAGCACCCGGTTTTCGTAGCGGTTGATTAAAACGTTAAACGCTTCCCGGTCGCCAGCCTGACAGCGCCGGATAATTTCTTTTTCCGAGAGAGCCTGGTAGGAGGAGGCCAGGGGGTATTTTCCCACGGTTGGTTAAAAGCCCTGCAAAAATCGAATAATAATTGGGCCGAATAAAACCAGGAACACTACCGGGAAAATGAAGGCGATGAGGGGGAACAACAGCTTGACCGGAGCTTCCAAGGCCTGTTTTTCGATCCGTTGGGATTGCTTGCCCCGCAACTGAGCGGCTTGCCGTTTCAGCGTGTCGGACACGCTGACGCCCAAGCGCTCGGCCTGCACCAGGGCCGTAACAAAAGCCGTGAAGTCCGTATCCTCCACCCGGGCCGCCATGGCCTGCAGGGCATCCCGCCGGGAACGCCCCATCTTTGTCAGCCGCAGCAGTTCCTGGAACTCTTGCGCCAATTGGCCGGTTGACCGGCGATCCAGAATGACGTTCAGGGATTGTTCAAAACCCAGCCCGGCTTCCATACAGGACGATAGCAGGTCCAGCGTGCCCGGTAATTCGCGCAGGATGCCGCGCTGCCGGGCTTGGTTTTTCTCACGCAGCCACAGGTCAGGCAGAAAAAAAGCGCCCGCGCCCAGCAATATGGTGATTACCCCACCCGCGGTCATGACCCAGCCGGCCAGTATTCCGCCCAGGAAACACAATTCCTTGGCAGCCAGCCATTCCGCGGCCGGGCGCCCGGCCCAAAGGGGCTGAAACGCCAGTTGCTTCCGGACCCGCTCGCTCCAAGCCACTGGCACCCAACGCTGCTGCCATCGCCCCAAGCCGGGCAGGATTTTAAAAAAGGCGTCCGTGAGACGACTGCTTGGCCGGGGAGCGGCGGTTTTCCCGGAATCCGCCGAGGCCGCGATGGTCAGGGCGCGGCGGCGCAAGCCCGAAGCTCGCCATACCCGCTGGATCTCGTAAGCCAGCAGAAGAGCGGAGATGAACACCAGCAGGGGAATAAGCCACTGAAACATGTTTGCTCCTACGTGTCGATCGTCACGATTTTAATAATAAAAAAGGCCCCGATCAGTTCCATGAATAAACCGCCGGATAAAATAAGCCATCCCAGCGGATGACGGAAAAAATCGGCCATGAGGGGCGGATCTAGAAAAATCAAGGCCACCAGTAATCCGAGCGGCAGCAGACCCACTACCCAGCCGGATAACTTACCCTGGGCGGTCAGCGACTCAATGCGCCCCTGCAGGCGAAAACGCTCGCGCACGGTCCCAATGAGGCGGGCGGTCACTTCCGCGAGATTGCCTCCGGTGCGCAAAGACACCCCGGCGGCAATGACGAACAATTCCAGGTCCGGGTTGGGCCAGCGTTTCAGCATTTTTTCCAAGGCGTCTTCAGGCGGAAGTCCCAGCCGGCAGTCGCGAACCACCTCGAAAAATTCATCGGCCAGGGGACGGGCGGTTTCCTGGGAGGCCACTTCCAAGGCCTGCATCAGAGACAAACCCGCGCGCAGGGAATTCCCGATGATCTCCAGGGCATCCGGAAGCTGCAGGGTCATGGTCTTCAGGCGCTGTCGCTCACTCAGCCACGCCAGCACGCGGGGAAAATTGTAGCCCACTGCCCCCAGGAGCAGGGACCAGAAATAACCGGAAAAACGGTCCCAGGCACCCCCGGACAGCATGAATCCCGTTACCAGGCCCGCCAGCAGGCCCAGGAGCGCGAGGCGCCGGGGCCCGCGGCCGTCTCCCCGGCCGCCGTAGGGGCGAGGTTCCCTCGCCCTGACCCACCATTGCCGCCACTTGCTGCTGTAGCCGGACCTGAACTGACTCACGAGCAAATAGATCGCGAGAAAGGCCAGGGCAATGGCGGTATATTTGATCGCCAAAAAGAATTCCATGATATGACATTCCTTCTGTAGGCGCGACCGGCCGGTCGCCCCTACTTTGTGTTGAATATTTTTTTATCCAACTCAATGCCCCGGGCAACGAAGTCTTTTACAAATTCCGGAACATGCCCGGTCGGCCGGAATTCTCCGGTGACTTCTCCGTTTTTATTGACCCCGGTCTGTTTATAGACAAACACGTCTTTCAGGGTTATCACCCCGTCTTTCAGACCTGTCACTTCCGAGATTTGGGTTACCCGGCGGGATCCGTCCTGCATTCGCGATTGTTGCACCACCAGGTCCACGGCCCCGGCGATCTGTTCCCGTATCGCCCGGACCGGCAAATCCATGCCTGACATGAGCACCATGGTTTCCAGACGGGAAATGGTATCTTGCGGTGAATTGGCGTGAGCCGTGGTCA
>JAUXBQ010000178.1 GCA_030619365.1 candidate division FCPU426 bacterium
AAGAATGAAATGAGGAAAAACATGAGACCCAGAGAAAAAAGATATCGCCGGGAACGGCCGCAATTGACGCCGCTCCTGAAACAGGAACGGGAGATGATCATCTCCCGGGATGATTTTGAAACCCGCATCGCATTTCTTGAACAAGGGAAGCTCGCGGAGTATTTTTTCGAACGCAATGAAGAAACCTCCATCGTGGGCAATATTTACAAAGCCAAGGTGTCCGCGGTCCTGCCGGGGTTGCAGGCCGCCTTCGTGGACATCGGGCTGGAGAAAAGCGGATTCCTCCACGTCCGGGACGTAATGACGGACAGTATGACGATCGAGGAATTTATGAATGCCAAGCAGGCGGGCAAACAGGAGGAGTCCCTCAGCCTGGACGAAGCCATGGCCCAATCCGGCAAGGAAAACGGACGGGTAAACCAGGGCCGCGGCCGGGGGGGCGCCCGGCGCGGGATCCAGGATCTGCTGACCAAGGGCCAGACCCTGCTGGTCCAGGTGGAGAAAGAAGGCATTTCCACCAAGGGGCCGCGCCTGACCGCGCAAATATCGATGCCGTCGCGCCTGCTGGTCCTGATCCCCGGCGCCCAGCATTCCGGCGTTTCGCACCGGATCGCCGCGGACTCCGAGCGGAGCCGCCTGAAAAAAATCCTGGACAAGATTACGCCCAAGGGATTTGGCGTGATTGCGCGTACCTCGGCCGAGAAGGCCACGGAGAAGCAGCTGAAATCCGAAGTCCAATACCAGCTGAAATTGTGGAAGCAGATCAAGGCCAGGGAAAAAAAAGCCAAAGTGCCCTCGCCGCTGCATACCGAACAGGGGCTGGTTTACCGCGTGACCCGCGACCTGCTCACCGACGAGGATCGCCGTATCATGATCGACGCGCCGCGCGACGGCAAAGAGATCAAGAAATGGCTGGATTCGTTTCTGGCCGCCTTGAATCCCACAGTGGAATTATATAAGGGTGAGCAGCCGATCTTCGAGGCGTTGAACATCGAGACCGAAATCGAGAAAGTCCTGCGGCCCAAAGTGTGGTTGAAATGCGGGGGCTATCTGGTGGTGGAGGAGACCGAGGCCCTGGTCGTGGTGGACGTGAACACCGGCCGCAACGTGGGCAAGGTCCGGCAGGACGAGACCATTCTAAAAACCAACCTGGAGGCGGCGCAGGAGATTGGGCGGCAATTGCGCCTGCGGGACCTGGGCGGCATTATCGTGCTGGATTTCATCGACATGCGCAACCCGGAGCACAAGGAACGGGTTTACCAGGAATTGCTCAACGTGGTCCGCCGGGACCGGGCCAAAACCAGCATCCGCAAACTGACGGACCTGGGGTTGATCGAAATGACCCGGAAGCGGGTGCGAGGCAGCTTGCTGCGCTCCCTGGGGAATCACTGCCCGGTCTGCCAGGGCCGCGGCTGGGTAGGATCGCAGGAAACCCTGAAAATCAAGATTATGCGCATGCTGGCCAAGGCGGAGCGGCTGACCAGCGAATCGGATTTTATACTCGAGGTGTCGCCTTACTGGTCCACTCACGCCGACGAGGGGGCCGTGCTGGAGCACGCCCGCCGGGCCAAGCTCAAGCTGGCGATCGCGAACAAACCCGACCTGAAGCCGGAGGAAATGCGGCTGATTTCGGCCTTGACGAATGTGGTCATTGTGGGAGAAGAATAGGGAAGAGACGGAAGGGAGAGGATCGCCATGTTTGATAATGTGAGAGCCGTTTTTGCCAAGGATCCAGCCGCCCGGAATATCTTTGAGGTGATCCTGTGCTATCCCGGTTTGCATGCCATCTGGTGGCACCGACTGGCCCACGCCCTGTGGGTGCTGAAGCTGAAGACGCTGGGGCGCCTGGTCTCCAATTTCAGCCGTTTTCTGACCCACATTGAAATTCATCCCGGGGCCCGGATCGGACGAGGCGTGTTTATCGACCATGGCCTGGGCGTGGTGATCGGCGAAACCACGGAGATCGGGGACAACGTGCTGATTTACCAGGGCGTGACCCTGGGCGGGACGTCACTGAAAAAAACCAAGCGCCATCCCACCGTGGAAGCGAACGCGGTCATCGGCGCGGGCGCCAAGGTCCTGGGCGCCGTGACCATCGGGCCGGGGGCCAAGATCGGCACCCTGGCGGTGGTCTTGCGCGACGTGCCGGCCGGCGCCACGGTGGTCGGCAATCCCGGCAAGATCGTCCGTCTAGGGACCGGCGAACGGCTGTCCTCGCTGCTGGATCACAATAAATTGCCGGACCCGGTGCTGGACGTGGTGCGCCATTTGGACAACCGGATCAACGCCCTGACCAAGCTCATGCTGGACAAACAGTGTTTCTCCGAGGAAGAATTTAAGCGGCAACATATGCAGGAAGAGGAAGGATTCATCGAGACCTTCCTGGAACAGGAACCCCAGGCCGATTCCGGGCCAAAATAAGTCCCATGAAAATAATCGGTCTCTGTGCTTCACCGCGGCCCCAGGGCAATACCCGGCGCTTGTTGCGGCGCTTTCTGGACACCTGCCACTCCCTGGGCGCTGAGGTGGAACTCCTGGGCTCGCCGGAGCATGGGGTGGACTTCTGCCGGGGTTGCGAGCAGTGCATGCGCCAGGGGACCTGCCCGGTGACGGATGATTACCTGAGCCTCCTGCCGCGCATCCTGGGGGCCGACGCCCTGGTGCTGGCCACGCCGAATTACGCCTTTGATGTTTCAGCCCAATTCAAGGCGGTCATGGACCGAAGCCATGCGTTTTTGTATTACAGCCAGGCTCTGCGCCACAAGTACGGTGTGGGCCTGTGCGTGGGCGGGCATTGGGCCATGACCCGGAAAATTGCCAAACAATGCGGGCAGGCGGTCTGGCTCTGCGGCGGGAGTTTTGTGGGCGCGGCCTGGGGCGTTTCCAAGCATAGGGACAAAAAGGGATTCGTGAACGAGAAAAAAGTCTGCGCACGTTGCGACCGCCTGGCACGCAGGCTGGTGCGCGCGGTACGGACGCGAAAAAAATATCCCGTATCAGCCTGGGTCCGGGAAACCTTCCTGGTCTCCCATCTGCGAAAAATGTTCCGCCGCCGGCGCGAGGAGTATCCGTGGGTGGCCCGGAAGCTTCTGGGGGATTGATTTATATGCTCATGTCATTCCCGCGGAAGCGGGAATCCAGGTATGTATCTCCAGAAGTGGTGCCAGGCATACGTAACTCACTGGCGGTATCGGAGATAGGCCCAGATACAGCGGTAGACCCAGAGGGGATGCTCGGTTTTGAAGTCTTTGATGAGGCCGAGGTTTCGCCGGACGACGGACGGTGAGGCGGCTCTCATAGCTCGGCCTCGAACTCTGTTTTTTTTAACTCGATGGTGAGATCGCCGATGATCTTGCGGAGACGGAGGTTTTCGTCCCTGAGGCGCTCTTCGTTTCCGGAGATTTTCTTCTGTTCGAAGGCCTGCTGTCCGTAGTTGAAGAGTTGATCGCGCCATTTGTAGTACTGGGTTTGGGCGATTTGGTATTTCTGGCAGAGCTTGGCGATTTCGATCTGTCCGGAGAATCCTTCGAGGACGACTTTGAGCTTGTCCTTGGGGCTCCACATGCATTTTTTTATGGTGATCAGCTCCTTTCCGTTCCGGGAGCCAATACTACCTCAAAATAACCGGTTTGTTAATGGGGAGCAGGATAATGAAAACACATGGGATAGTTAAATCAAGTTGGTTTATGAATTTGCTTATTTGCGTAGGGATTTTTCTAATAATTCCAGTCCAAAGCCATGGAGAAGATGTCAATCTAATCAGCCGTATAAAAAACATATCTGCCACTTCCATTGCTTTGCAGGGAAATTATGCCTATGTAGGCGAGAAGTGCGGTCTGCGCGTCGTTGACCTTCATAATCATAAACAGCCGAAGGAAATAACTTTTCTTGAAATACCTCGAAAAAGTTCCAAACGGCGTGTAGCCGTAAAAGGAAATTGCGTATACCTGGCAGACCAGTATCCGGGAATTCATATCATCAATGTCACTGATCCATTTAATCCGGTCCAGGATAGCCTATTCGATACCATTGGGGCTGCAATGGATATTGCAGTTAAAGAAAATAATTTATACTTGGTGGATGGTTTGGAAGGATTGGTGGTTATTAATGTCAATAATCCTTTGAAACCAGTTCAAATGGGCTCATGCTTTATCCAAAACGCTTATGGCTTAAGTCTGAAGGGCAAATATGCTTATGTTTATTCATTTAATTGTCTGAATATAGTCAATATCAATAATCCCAAAGCACCGGTTGAAATCGCTGCGTATAGGAAAAACGATATGGTCATTTATGATGTGGTGCAAAAGGACAAATATATTTTTATGACCCGTGGGACAGATGGACTACGTATTATTAATGCTGAGGATTTATCCAACTTGATTGACACCGGGTATTATGGCGGAGGCAGTTTTGCTTTTGGCCTAGAGCTTCGTGGTGATTACGCTTATATTATGGCAGGCGGATTTTTTGTTCTGAATATCAGAGATCCATTGAATCCCACCAATAAACAACGTGTGGAAATAAATATGGGATATAACCTGGATAGCAGGGATATTGTAGTTAAAGGCGACAAAGCCTATGTGGTGAACGGAAACTCAGGAGTCAGCATTCTTGATTTGCGGAATTCTGCACAACCAAAGGAAATCGGAAATTTTGGGGTGCTTAAAAAAGAAAATAATGAGGGAAGCACCATTAATCGAGACGGTATTCAGCAACCTGAATCATTGCAGCAAAACGAGGAAGAATTTGATGTAGTTCATTGGGGTGATTATTTTTATATTCAATCGCCTGCAAAACAGGCGGTCGTCCTAAAGGATATTATTTTTGGTAAATATAACGCCTCATGCAGTATTGAGGATAGGATGAGCAAGATCACACATTTAATAACTGGAGATATACAAGATTTGCCTTTTGTACTTGGGTTGATTAATAAAAGCAAGGAAGCACAATTAATGCGCTCCGCTTTACCGTATTTAGTTTATGCCAAAGATAATTCGGCTGATCCATTTTTAATCAAAGTGGCTAACGAGAATGAATCCTTGGAATTTAGACTGCTGGCAGTTACATCTTTATTTAGAAAAGGTTTGGAGGAAGAAGCGTTTGTAGCGTTTAAATCTTTGTTTGAACTGTTGCTTAATGAATCAAAAATTGATATTTACCAAATGCCAATCCCGGCAGTTAAAAACGAAAAACTCAAACAAGAAATAGGCGAATATCTGCGAGGAAAGAGAGATGTGAAGAATATCCCCTATGTTTTAAAAACCTATATTGCATGGATACTTTATTCGTATTATTGCGATTATTCCGACGAAAACAAAGTTATTATTGCTGCAGGGATGCAAGGGATAG
>JAUXBQ010000337.1 GCA_030619365.1 candidate division FCPU426 bacterium
CTCCTCGGCTCCGTCATCGCGGTTATCAGGTCAAAACTGCCATCGGCAAAGGGTAAACTGCGGGCATCGGCTTTTTTAAAATGGCAGCCCGGCGATTTGCGGGAACGCGCCTGGGCGATCATCTCCCCGGACAAATCGATCCCCGTCACCTTAAAACCCCGGGCAGCGAAAAACCGGCTCCAGTGCCCGGTCCCGCAACCAACATCCAAAAGCCGGCCGCCCGAACTTATTCTTGGTAAATATCGGGAAACCGTTTTCCGCTCCAGACGGTCATACGCTTTACCCAGGCGCGTGTCATACCAGCGGTCGTACTTCCCGGCGAGGCGGCCAAAATCAAATAGAACGCCGCCTAATTCAGGCACTTGCTCCTCCGGTTAAATGACCGGCCACGGCTTCCCAGGTACGCTCGATTTCACGCGCGACCTCGCTTTGCGTGTATTCCACAACTGCCAGGCCCTTGATTTGCGCTTCGGTCACTTCCGGCGTGTAACGGATCCGTCCCACTACCGGCAGCTTGGTTTCGTCCGCGTATTTAGTAATTTCATCCGTCACGTCCGGATTTAAATCCCACTTGTTAATGCATAGCAGGGTAGGAATACCAAAGTGCCGAGTCAAGTCGACCACGCGCTTCAAGTCATGCAAACCGCTGGGAGTAGGTTCGGTAACCGCCAGCACCAGGTCCGCGCCCGTGATGGAGGCAATCACCGGACAACCGGTTCCGGGCGAACCGTCAATCAGCACCAAATCGAGTTGCTCGGCGGCCGCTATCCTCCGGGCCTGCTCACGTACCACGCTGACCAATTTCCCCGAATTTTCCTCGGCCGGACCCAGCCGGGCGTGCACCAGGGGCCCGCAACGCGTGCGTGACACAAACCACTCCCCGTTAACCACCGGTGAAAAATCAATGGCTTTGGCCGGGCAAAAATAAGCGCAAACCCCGCACCCTTCGCAGGCGATGGGATCCACGAGATACGTCTTGGGAACCATATTATTTCCGCAGCCGGAAAACGAAATTGCCTCGAAACGGCAGACTTCCCGGCATTTACCGCAGGCGGTGCACGCTTCCGGCCGGATCTTGGCCTGCGACCCGCCGGAAAAATCCTCCTGTTTGATAGTTTCCGGAGCCAGGACCAGATGCAGATCCGAAGCGTCCACGTCGCAGTCCGCCAACACCAAGCGGGGGGCTAAAACGGCCAGAGCGGCAACCAGCGAGGTTTTCCCGGTCCCACCTTTTCCGCTGATAACGGTCACCTGTTTCATTGCCTCATTCCCCCCCGCCTTTCATCCCCTCAAGGGTCTGGGGCTGGATTCTTAGCGTGAATGCTTCCAGTAAATGCTTAAACTGTCCAAGGTATTCAGGCAACGCCCGGCAGACCAGTTCGCCCCGGGAATAGCTTTCCGCGATACGGCGATCATCCGGAATTTCGCTTAAGATCGGGATGTCCTGCTCACGGCAAAACCGATGGACCTCCAATCGCTCCGGATGCGCCCGGTTAACCACTACTCCGAAAGGCCGTTTTATGGTCCGCAACATATTAACCGCCAGCCGCAAATCATGCAATCCAAAAGGCGTGGGTTCGGTCACTAAGACCACCAGATCCGCATCCCGAACGC
>JAUXBQ010000347.1 GCA_030619365.1 candidate division FCPU426 bacterium
AAAAAAACCCCCACCATATGGTGGGGGTTTTTTTATGCCCGCTGCGCGGTTTCCCGCGTTTTACTTCTATTTAATTATCACCAGTTTCTTGACACCGAAGTCCCGGAGGCCCTGGGCATCCTCGATGCGCAAACGGTAGAAATAGATGCCCGGCGCCACGTCCCGGATATCCCAGCGCGTGCGCTGGTTGCCGCTCGCGGCATGGGACTCCGTCAGGACCAGGCCCTTTTCCCCCACCACATTGTACAGTTCAATCCGCACCTGCGCTGGGCCCGCCACAGTGTAGTAAAACCACAAATCATTTCCCTTGGCCGGCGAGGGATACGTAATGACCTTGTCAATTAAGATGATTTGCGGGACCGGAGTGACGGTGGACGATGTGGTGTAGGTCGCGGAAACCGAGACCGTCAGGGTGATGGTCGGTGTATGGGTATTGGTGGGGGAGATGGAGGGCGTGGGCGAGGACGTTCCGGTCGGGGTGGGGGTGCGCGTGAAAGTCGCGGTGGGAATACTGGTTTGTGTGAAGGTGGGCGTGGCTGCCGGTCCGGACAGATAAATGCAGAAAGACCTGTTCGCAATAGGATTATCCGGATTGAACGGGTCCGGCCACGGTGGATCGGCATTTTTTTGCCAAGCCGGATTGCTCCAATCCGTGCTGACGCCGACGGCGGAAGCATTATCCACATCAAAGACCAGAAAATATTTCTGTCCGGAGGAAATGGCCACGGCGGGAGCAAGGGGCAGAATGTTCCAACCCACGCTGGCCGGGGTATAATTGGTGGAGCTGAGCAAGGTTTCAGGAAGATCAGTGCTTTGATTGGCAGTATAAATAGCCGCCGCCACGCTCGGCGGAGAGGCTGTAAAATAGACCGCGATCGACTGCCCAATGAAATTGGCGGAGGCGGTGAATACGGTACCGCGCATTTGCGCGACACAGGCTTCCGTACTGTTTCCCGTGCTGGTATTTCCCAAATAGGCGGCGCTCCCCGGCAGGGGAAGGCAGATCAGCCCCATTCCCAAAACGAATAAAAAAAATGACCGTTTCTTCAAACCGGCAACCTCGTGCCTGGAATTTTATTCCTTGGAATCAACCCTGCTAGTGTAGTGTCTCATAAATAACTTTATATTTGTCATTGCGAGTGAAGCGAAGCAATCCCGTTTTTTATCATCATTTTGCAAGCAAAACAGATTGCTTCGTCACGAAAAACGTTCCTCGCAATGACAAGCAAATGTAAAGAAGCGTTAGAGACACTACACTAG
>JAUXBQ010000132.1 GCA_030619365.1 candidate division FCPU426 bacterium
GGTCATGGCCTGAAAGATTAAAATGACCGTCTGGGTGCCAGCCATGCCAGCCACCTCGGAGAGGATTAAAGGCCTAACCAGGCCCGCTACACCGACCCGTTAAAGTACATATTATAAGGCTGATGGCTGCCGAGTCCAAACGTTTTTCTTTTAAGTTCGGCCCCGGCCAGGCGCTACACCAAGAGCACTAAGCTTTATTTTCAGTAATAATTCTTTTCCTAGTGATTCTTCGTGTCCTTGTCCTTCCCTTCGTGCTCTTCGTGCTCCAAGAATTTAAACCAGTCCCGTATTTTCTCATTCAAGTTCATGCGATCAGGCACGATGCCTGCTTCCTGCTGGAGCCTGCGAAGACGGTTCTTGTCCTCGGGATGTGCGCCCCATTTTTCCCGGAACCGACGCAAATCCCTTTCCTGCTGTTCGGAGCTGCGCGGCATTTTTCCGCGAGTAATTTTGCCCGGATGATAGACCGGGCAGGGCACGGTATAACGTGCCGCCCCGGACAGCGCCACTTTCCATAGAAAATCATCCGAAGCGCAAATATTCTTATACCCGGTATCCCAGCCCTTAATCCGATTAAACAGCTCCTGGGAGCACATCCAGCACGACCCGGTGGCCCGAAACGGCTCTAATTTGGCCCTTAAACCGGTTTTTTCGAGCTTTTTCAGCTTGGCCGGGGTGAAGGAGGCCACGGACTGAAAATAGTTAATTCCGAGCTTTTTCTGAATCCAGGGCCAATTGGGCGAGATCAGGCCGTGTGGATATCGGCGCATCCAGTTTTCCAGAATTGAGAGGCTGCGGGGACCGAAAACCACGTCATTATCCGCCTGCATGACAAACTCGCTTTTTGCCAGCTTAAAACCCTGATTAATGGCCGCGGCCACGCCTTGGTTTTCCGGAAACGCGTGAAAGGTCAAACCTTGAAAATTCGGATTCCCGCTCAGGGGATAAGCTTCGACCAAGTCGCGTGTCCCGTCTGTGGAGCCGTTGTCGACAAATACCAATTCAAAGGGGACATCCGCGCAAACGGGATTAGCCAGGGAGGTGAGAAGCATTTCCGTGAATATGCGTTGATTGTAAGCGATGCATATAACCGTGATCATGTCGTCCATTTCCCTATTTCCAGGTCCCGGTTATTTCGCTATTAAAAAATATTGATTGCCGGGAGACTCCACGGGCGTAAATTCGGATTGTATTCGCAGTCCGGCGGCAACAATGGCTTCCTTGATTTTGCGTTTGGAATATCCCCGCCGTCCCTGCTCCCAGAGATGTCCCGGCGCCATTTCGCCCTTGGGAGGCAGGCAGGGAAAGTGCAGCACCCAAGAATTACGCCGTCCGCCGGGCAGCTTGTACTGGCAATAGATGGAGCGGGAAGCATAAGGGATCGAGATTAGAATTTTGTCGCGCGTAACCCGTTTCAGTTCCGCCAGGGCCCGGGGAAAATCGTCAAAGGGCAAATGCTCCAGCACCTGGCAGCATAAAACGAAATCAACCACATTGTCTTCCAGGGGCAATTCACGTATATCGCCGCACACGTCCGGCGTCAAGTCATCCGCCTGGTCGCAGGTGATCACATTGACTCCGGCCTTTTTAAGCATGTGTGTTACCACTCCCGGACCAATGCCGATTTCCAGGACTTTTTTCGCCCCGGCCTCGCGAACGGCCTTGACCTGATAATAATATTGCCCCAGGCGCTCGGGCGAGTAATACGCCAGATTTTTGTAAGTGTCCGTCGCTTCCGTCCGGGAGGCGGGTGGTTTTGTCTCCGGTTCCGCCAGGTTGTAATTCACCAGGAAGGTTTTCAATCTTTCCCTATGCTCGCCCCTCACCTGGAGGAACTCCACTCCCAGGATGTATTCCAAGTCCTCCCGGGGCGCGCACCAGCGCACCCGGGCTTGAATGTCAACCGGCAGGCACTCTTCCTCCGAATAAATAAGATCATGATCCGGATCGGTCCGCTTGTCTTCGGGCGGCAGAAACAGGGTCAAGGCCAGCACTTCCCCGTTCTCCAGTTTGTGGTCGCTGCGCATGGCAATGCCGCCGGCGCCCAAATCCTCGGTCAGGCTTTCCAGCTTGCCGGATTTCTCCTGGTTTTCCTTGAGCCGGATGAAATGCACCCACAATTTGAGCTTCTGGCGAGGAAAACGCCGGTTTTCAGCCCTGGTTTCACCCCGAAAGGTTTCTGCCATGTCAGTCACTCTCGTTTCTGTGGTTGGTGGGGACCGTTTGCTTTGGTCCCTATTTTATGAGAGCCATTTTCTTGATGACTTTCTCCTCATCCCCATTAGGAGTCCTGGCTTTCACAAACAGTAGATAAACACCATTGGCCAGGTTCCCAATGTTAACTCTCTTTGTATATTTGCCCTGACCCGGACAACTAATCCGGAAAGATAATACTTCCCGGTTGTTGGTCGTAAACATTTTAACACTAATCTCGGCAGCCTGCTGTGTATGAATCACTACATTGGCATGATTTCCCCTGGCCGGGTTAGGAGCGCAATATACATAATCTTTGGAAATGATTTTTCCGCCGAAATTCGGGATGGGTGTTGGGGTGGGAATATAAGAAACAGCTTTGAATTGATAAACATGGCTGTTTTCTCCAACCGCATATATTTCATATTGATTATCGTTCATTCCATCCCCGATTGTCAGGGCATATAAAGGCGTTTGCGCAGCGCCAATGTCATTCGTTAACCATCGGTCGTTGACATATTCGATCTGATAGACGTGCCCATCCCCGCAAGCACCATATAGCTCAACGGTTCCGCTATTATCCCCGTCACTCGCAGCCAGGTCGAACATCACTCCGTTTCCTGCGCCAATTTCAGATTTCTGCCAATCACTGATTTGCTTTACGAATCTATATATTTTGTAATCTTCATTCGCACCATACAATTCCCTTGTGTCGTTTCCATCACCATCCGCCACAACCAAACCATTCATAATTCCGGCGCCTGATCCCACTTCAGATTGATTCCACTGTCCAGCGCCATAGCTGATCTCGTATACTTTGTGATTGATATCTGCGGCATAAACCTCAAACTCATTATCATTATCAGCGTCGCCCACGGCCACGGCGCGCATCTCAACAGAGCTGGCTGCAATCGTGGTCCCGTTCCAGCCGCCGTTGTAATTAAATTGATAGATAAAGCCATCCTCGCAAGCCGCATAAATTTCAATTTGGCCGTCATTGTTGCCGTCGCCATAGGCCAGCGATTTCATTTTATTAGACCCACTACCCACATCCACTTTATCCCAATTTGCACCGCCGTATTGATACACATGATTATCCTGAGCAGCGATATATATTTCTTTCACCCCATTATTGTCACCATCACAAATTATAATATCATTATTAATTTCTCCGGAAGGGCTAGCGGGCAAGGTCTCGTTTGTCCATGCGGACCCTTGCCACGATTTCCTGAAAAATCCAGGGTTTCGATTTGTCGCATATACTTCTTGAAGGCTATTATTATCACCATCTCCAATGTCAATTCCTGTCGCACTCCCGGTTGACACCGGCGGATTTAATATTCCAATATCCGTAGTCACCCAATTCAGAGGAATAGTATTCGGAACAAGTATGTGAAAGGCCCTTGTTAAATTACCTGTTTTTCCTATGCTTTCAACGCGGAGATCATATACACCTTCAATAATATTATTCAAATTAAAACTACAGGTTAGCAATTTATTGTTTTTTATCACAACATTTGTCCCAATAACATCGGGTTTTCCACCAGCTACAAGTTTAACCACTGGAAGGTCGGTAAAGTTATAACCCACTATAGTTGTATTTTGATTTTTGCTCTGCGTACTGTAATTTGGAATTATTTCATAAATATAAATTGTTGGCTCAGGAGTCGGCGTAGCATAGTGTTTAACAAAAGCACTTGAGCCATTTATAAAAGAAACGTATGGCACTCCATTACTATTAATTTCGATATCAGGGAAAAAGGCCCCTAGGTTCGGATCAATATTTAAACTCCCGTCAATTTGTTCCCAACTACTTCCATTATAGTATTTTACATATATTTGATCCGCGACACTGTTCGATTCGTGCCAGGTTACATATGGAGTCAAATTATATAAAGCTATTTCTGGTCGCTGCGCATCCTGGTTGGAATCGACGTTTAAACTTCCGGCATCCTGCACCCAGGTACTGCCAGTATAGTGTTTTACGTATATTTGTTTAGCAGTCCCATTCGATTCTTCCCAGGCAACATAAAGAGTTCCGTTGTTACTAAATGCAATGGATGGTTCCCGGGCATTCTGATTCGAATCAACATTTAAAATCCCGCCATCTTGATTCCAAACGCTGCCAGTATAGTGTCTCACGAATATTTGCCATGCAACACCGGCCTCACTCCAAACTACATAGGGGGTGCCATTGTAAAACGCTATATCAGGTGTCTGAGCGCCATGATTCGGATCCACATTTAAAATCCCGCCATCTGATATCCAAGCACTGCCATTATAATGCTTTACAAATATCCTTTCATTTGGGGTTCGTTCCATCCAAGCAACATAGGGCGTGCCATTATTATTTGCTATCGCGGGATCATAGGCGTAATCCGCTTCGTCAATATTTAAATATCCGCCGTCCTGTTCCCAACTGCTGCCATTAAAGTGTTTTACTTCGACCTGCTGTCTCGAACCATCATCCATGGACCAAGTCACATAAGGTGTATCATTTAAAAACGCAATATCACAACCCCATTTCTGATATGGCCCAGCTATTCCCGCACCAAGCTGTTCCCAATCACTGCCATTGTAATATTTAACATATATATCGACCGAATATTCTCCCGCTATATAAGGGGTGTTATTATACATGTCCATTTTGGGTGGCGCATCCCAACCACTTAATCCGGGCGCCCCTCCAACTTGAACCCATTCGCCCAAGGCGGACGAACCATACAATAAAATACATAGTATAGGCAAGACTACTTTCAATTTATTTATAGATATTTTCAAATACATTTACATACTCCCGTTTTTAAAATCTCAACAGTACGCTCTCAGGCTTTGGGGATGCTTCTATATTATTATGACAAGTAAAATGTTTTTTTCATTGCATTTATTTTCCATTTCTTAGTTAATTTGCTCGTCAGCACATTAACAGGGTGATGAAAAAGCCTGATTACAGTTATTACGAGAAGCAATAGCTACGAAGCAATTCAGAATTTATAAGGAAAACCGAGATTGCTTCGCTCCCGTTGGTCGCTCGCAATGACCAGGAAAGGGTTTTCCGGCAGCTTGCTAATCATTTTATCACTACGACTTTTTCGGTCCGAGTCAGTCCTGGCAGTTTGATGTGAACAATATATACGCCACTTGCGACAATACTATTCTGTTCATTTATTGCGTTCCAGGCATAGGAATATGTTCCCTGTTCATGATATCCTTCCTTCACCACCTTAATCAACTTACCTTGAAGGTCATATATTTTAATACTAACCATACCTGCATCGGTTAAAGCACATTGAATTATAACCTGTTGTCCTCGTATAGGCTCAATCTTACGATTAGTTATTTGGACGCGTGTCTGCGCGGGAATATCTGGTGTGGTTGCAGGATCTACCAAGGAGTAATTCACCTGAAAAGGACCCGGCGGCACATCGCTAATATATTTATTAGCGTAAATTCGATTTATAGAACCGAAACTTTGCTCGAAAGCAGCTAAGGCTAGTCCTCGGTTATTTAGTGCTACAACCGGGTTCTCGGTATTTTCTCCAGTATTGGCGTCAATAATCACTGGCCCGGTCCAACCGCTCCCTGGCAGGTATTTATTGGCATACACGCGGTTGGTGGACCCATTGGATTTTTTAAAGACGCAGAAAGCCTCACCCGCGTCATTGATGTCAATTTCAGGGGAAGCAGCGTAAAGGCTGCTCCCGCCGTCAATGGCAACCGCGCCTTGCCAGCCAGAGCCGGGGATATAGTGGTTCGCGTAGATACGGTAATCCGATCCTGTAAGGACTCTAAAAACACATATTCCCGTACCATATTGATTGATGGCAATTTTAGGTTCCCTGGCGTCATTCCCCGCGCCCGCGTCAATTCTTTGTGCGCCTTGCCAACCGGAACCAGGCACATACACATTAGCGCTGACGCGTGCGTCAATACCATCATAGTTTCGAAACACGCAAATAGCATAGTTATCTTCACTAACTGCGATGTCCGGTGACATAACTCCGACAATGGGACCGTGATCAAGAATTACAGCGGATTGCCAACCAGCCCCGGGTATATATTGGTTTCCCCAAATACGCTCAACATCTCCCGAATCTTTCTGTCGAAACACACAAAACGCCGTTCCACTGTTATTCATGTCAACCGCAGAACTGAACGCCCGGTAGTCACCAGCACCAATCGTGACCGCCTGATACCAGCCAGTAGCGGGGTTGTATTCGTTAGCCCAGACTTGGTCCCAGGTACCGGCACCTCTATTTATATATGAACAAATTGCTTGTCCACTATCATTCATGGCAATCACCGGTGGGTGGACGCCGTACCCTGTGTCCGCATCAATCGTCACCGCGCCGTACCATCCCAATCCAGGAATATAACGATTGGCGCTGATCCGCCAGTGAGCGCCTAATGATTCCCTCAAGACATAAATCGCCTGTCCACTGCTGTTCATATCGATTTTGATTTCGTAATTTGCTACAGACGTAGGAGAGCCGGCCGCTACAGCGTTTTGCCAACCCATTTGAGGATCATGGGCTTGGACATATGCTTTATCCGTATTTGGGTAGTTATACGCACAAAATCCGTATCCACTGTCATTGATCGCAATATCCGGGTAACGGGAAGGTTCGCCCAAATCCGGCGCCACGGGGCTGGTAGTCCCTTCCCAGGTCTGGGCGAATTTGAAGCGCCCGGTGGCCGGGTCAACAGCCACGCGGCCCACGGGCGGGTAGACGAGGCTGGTCCAGTCCTGGTTGGTCAAAGACGTGCCTTGCAAAGACAATCCCTGGCTGGTCACGTAGTCCTGGTTGTTGTAGATGATTTTCAGGGCCGTGCCATAGGTCAGTTGCACGTCCGTATCCGCCAGGGGCGTCCCGTCCGGCTGGGTCATCTGAAAATCCTGGTTTTGATAATCAAAATGAAACGTCGCCGGATTCGAGTCCCCACCGTTGCCAGGCGTGGCGCCGAGGAAGGTTGCGGCGAAAAGCGGATTCAGGCTGCCCAAAACCAGCAATCCGCCCAAGCCGGCGATACCCAATATTTTTTTCATGACAGTCCCCTCCGGGAGCTCATTGAGAAAAAGCGCTATACAGGCGTGGTATGGAAGCAATTATATATTTTAATTTTCACAGGGTCAATGAAATGTACGCTCTTTTCAAATGGAAAGGTAGAATTTGACCTGCTTCTGTTTCCATTTTCA
>JAUXBQ010000098.1 GCA_030619365.1 candidate division FCPU426 bacterium
GAATTATTTACAAATATGCTTATGAACAATCCGGCGCAGGCGGCTGCCTTTATTTTAGGCGGCTCCAAATTCTTTGGAAACGTATTTGGCAAAGGAGCAAAAGGAGCAACAATAAAAATACCTGGCACCAAGTTGAGCTTGCCACAGCCGATGGTTCAACACTTTAGAGGATTTGGCGCGCTCATGGGCGGCAGTTGGATTTTGGGAAATGTCGGTGGCTTCCTGGGCGGAGACACCTGGCGTGCTATTGGCGCATTGTTTATGATACCTTTCCTGGGAGCATACGGTAAGCTAAAAGAGCCGGTTGCGAACCGCCCAGGCTGGCGCAAAGGCCCGATAAGGACAGTCAGCTTTGGCGCTCTGGCCACGGTTGTGCATAGCACGGTGCTATCGCCGCTCGAAGCGTTTGGTGTAGTGGCAGGCATACGCGCAGTCAGGGGCAGATATTATGCCCGGCGGACCAGCCAAATAGCCAATGGCAAACATACCTGGACCGAATATTTCAGAGAAGGGCTGGCTGATATAGTTAAGAGCTGGAGCGGGCCGGTACGAGACGCCGCAAAATCTTCTGCAAAACCAAATTTGGGACAGCGCTTCGCAGCTTGGATTAATCCGCGTTTATCCGGACGGGTGCCGTATGCGACGATGCTTGCTCCTGAAATTCGGAATGCAGTTAAGGAAGAACTGGCAAAAAGAGGCGCTGATAATCTTACCTGCGAGAGGATACGGTATAGAATTTCACGTTACGGCGCCGGCGATGTGGGGAAAATCGAAACAATTATGCAAGCGGTATTAGAGTCTAAACAGCCTATTTCTCTGGGAGTTGAGGCCCAGTCCCCAGAGTCGCTACAACATGCTTCTGCAATTCAGCAGGCTGTTGCGGATCCCGGCATACGCACAGCTTTAGGCGTATTTACAAAATTACGCTCTAACGAGAAGAGCACAAAAGGTGTGGCCGAAATCCGGAAAGCAGCAGCAGCTATAAATGATGGAATGAGCCGGGGAGGGAAAGGCGCCCTGGAAATTATTGAAGCCATGGATGGAAAAACATTGAAAACTGTATTCAGCATGGCGGGTATACGTACTGTCAGCGAAATGTTCAGTAACTCGTCAGGCCGCGCTATTAATAAAATTATTTCCGCTGTTTCTGCTAAGAGCGAAACAGCCCTGCAAAACCTGGTAGCACCCAGACTGGATGCAGCGGCAGTTAAGAATATTCTGGTTAAAGGCTCTACTAAAATGATGGCAGAATCCCGCATACTCAATTCAATTCCGGGAAAAACCATGAAACAAGCGGTAAAAGATTTAACCAAAAGTGAAATGAAAACATTAGCTGACAATCTGGAAACAGCAGCTATTGCACTGGAAAAAGCAGCTATTGCAGAATCTGCAGAAAAGATGAAAGAGAAGAAAACTTCCGCAACGGAAGACATTGAAAGTCCTGTGCTGGAAAGTCTGGCCCAAAAATTATCGCCCAATGAGCTTCTGCCTTTAATGAAAAAATTAAGCCCCAAACTCCGTTCCCGGGCATTTGGACTGGCAGCACAACGAATGCTGCAAAATGACAAACTGTCAATGTTCAGGCAAGGCCGGAAGCTACGTGAATTTTATAGAAGGGTTTTTGAGGTAAAAGATGCGCACAGAAAAGTCATTGGCGATAAAATCCTGAAGGATATGGGCGGCGATAAGTGGCTGGCAAGAATGATAGAACAGGAACTGTTTGGAACCATGAAGTTTTTGGAGGCATTGAATTTATCGGCCTTGCATAAACACCAGTTAAAACAATCAACATATTATCCTGAATTTAATAAAGCGCTGGTAGAGAGGACCGCACAAGCAGGAGCCGCGAAGGCTGAAAAAGTTCAGACCATGGAAAATTTGCTGCATAAAGTTCTGGGTGGAGAGAAAGGCAAACGTGGCATTGACGCGATCATGAAAAAAGTAGGGACTGAAATACAACGATTAAACGACGAAAAAATGGCTGCTGCTAAAAACCTGCAACATGCAAAAGCCGCTGTTTCAGCAGAGCAGAGTGTTGCCGGAAAAGTTGCTGAGCAAATAGTGTCAGAGGCTCCTGTATTAGCAGCAGTTGTTAATGGCACATTAAATTCCATAAACCGGTTGGTTCAAAACAAGGGCATGTCCCAACGAGCAGAAGCAAACATGCAGTCCCTGAAGAACAGCCTTCAAACTGCCCAAAATAATTTAACCAATAAACTGGCGGAATACAGCCAAGCCAGGGAAAACCTGAAAACAGGATCAACGGACCAACTCACAGTTTCCCGTGCGGCCCAGCAGGTTATAGATGCCAAAGCATCTTTATTCCGGGAATTCAAGGCCGCGGCCCGCAAGATCGGCAGGACTGCGGAGGGCAGGACCGCCCTGGCGCAAGAGCTCCAGAAACTAACTAATGAGACAATAGCCGCTGAGAGACAGAGGCGCGGGCTGTTGGATAGTAATTTAGCCAAAGTGGATAATCCTGAAATAGCCATGAATAAATTAAAAGCACTGGATGAAATTATTTCCCGTGCTGAAAATGAGACGATTGTCCTGAAATTCAGGCAGGCGGCTGTTAAGGAGATAGGCTCGGCCATGAAGAAGGCAATTTTGCAGGAGTCCAGCCAGGCACTTGTTAAACAGGCCGGCAGGTTGGTAAATATGATTGATACTCAGATTTATGCGGTTGATCGTTCCAACCGCCGTTCCAATCGCCGTTCCAACCTCTTAAGTAAAGCAGAAATAGCAAACCAGAGAAGCAAACTTCAGGTTCAGCGCCAAGCGGTTTTGGAAATGGCGGCGCGGGAAATAAGCAACACTCTGGGAGATACTGCCGGGATTGTAAAGCTGGGAGAACAGTGGCTCAAGGCTGTTGGAGACGGTAAGAGCCAGAAAGCTGCTTTTGAAGGGACAGGCAAAGCCGGAGGCAGAATCTGGCAGGTTATCGAAAAAATGAATATTACAGCCCAGCGCGAGCTTATAGGAGAAATTATCGTACAGAATCCAAAAGCTTTTGCCAGGCTGTTTAAAGCCAGCAAAGGGCTGACAAGACAAGAGTTGACAGACTTAGTAAATTTGCGGTTAGCGGCGAATAGTAAGACTGCTGTTAAGACTGCTGTAAAGGCTATAGAAAGCCTGTGCAGGAAATTGAAACCTGAACAAACGAAAATATTATTACAGGCAATAAGCGCTAATATCCAACAGATGGAAATCAAAAATTTAGTGCGTCTGCACCAGACAATAGATATAAGTGCAGTAAAAACTTTCCTCGAGATACTAAAGCCAGAAACCCGGGAAGCATTAATAGCTGAATTGCCGGCGCAAAAGAACATAGGCGAGAAATTGGCTGGTTTAGGCCAAAAAGCCATGGTTTCCGGTTTTGGTCTGGGGGGGCGGCTACAACCAGTGAGCAGACGGATTTGGAGAGTAGTAAGTAGCCCGCGTTCACTATTTACGCGCAGCACCTGGTCAGGTTTAATACCAGGGTCACTCAGGGAGTGGGCCGGAGCAGTAGCAGAACAATACAAAATGGGATTTGGGCGCTCTGCCTTAATGGGAGAGGCTGCTTCTGCCAATGTTTTGAATGAAGGCCTTTCTTTGGCGCTTGTTACGGCCGCGAAATTTATCGTTACCATGCCATGGAATATGTTTAAACTTGGCCGGGCGTTTTATAAAGGACATAGAAATTATCGCCTGACTAAATCATCTTCTCAGAGTATGGCAGAGATGCAACGTTTGAGCAGCATGGAAAGAATAACGAAAGTTTTGGAAAAAAGCAGTAAAACCTCGACGGAATTCACCAGGCACGCGGCAGAGAAGACTGCTGAATTTTTGGATATAGTTAGCAAACGCGTACCGACCAGTAGTGAATATCAGTCTGCTGAAAGAATAATCAGGAATGAATATGTGCGCCGGGGATACAAAGCGAGCCAGGCCAGGCAGCAAGCTAAAGAATTTCTGCGCCAGGAAATGGATAAGGCGTTAAATGCAAATGAAAGCAGAGCTAAACTCAGGACGCTGGAGGCAGAGTATCTCAAATGGGAAGCTGCAGCATCTTTGGAAAAGCCAGGCAGTAAAGCGCGGCAACAGGCTTTTCAGAAGGCAGAACGCTTTGCAAAAGCAATTGAAAATGAATCCGGCCTTAAGCGGATAAATAATCAGTATGAAGAGGTTTCAGGTAGTTTGCGTGAATTACAAAGTGAGCTGGCTGGACGGGAAAGGACCCTGGAAAAAATCAGGGAAAAAGGTTTGCAAGACATGCCAACAGAGCAAACCAGCTATAAGAAGACAAAAACTGATGGAGTAATGGAAAAGACAGTCAATATTTCCAAACCAGGAGAAAATTTATCGCCAGAGGCGCTGGCAATTGAGAAAAGTATCAGAAATATCAAGCGGCAAATCAGGCAAGTAAAATGGCAAAGCAGTTGGCTGATGGAACAGATTATAGGGCAGTTTATTGATTACCAGTTCAAGGATATCAGCCGGCCCGATGTTCGCCAGGATATATTCAACAAAATCATAAGCGCCATGAAAGAGGTGGGCAAAGATTCCAACTTTAAGCGTGATTCCCTGTCCCTGGAAGAAAGGCTGGTTAAGGAGTTGGCACTTGATGTGAATATCTACAGGGACCTGTTCAAGGCCAAGGAAGGGAAAAATTTTGAGCTTCGGGTCGAGCAGCTTGCTTTTGAATACAAAATAGCAGAGCACGCGGTTTTGCTCTCCAAAATCCGCAATCCCATTGTAAGAAATATGCTTCCGCGGGAAGCCCTGCTTCTGGGAGTGGGCGGCGGAAAACAATTTAGTTTTGGGGGCGGCATGCTGGCAGCCTTGAAGATTGTCAAGCAGGATACAGGCCGGGCCCCGGCTTATCTGTTTGTGACTGCTGATCCTTCCTTGGTGCTGGAAATGGCCCAAAATGATTTAATGCTAAAGCATGGCAAGTATGTGCATATATTGGAAAAAAATTCAAAGTTGCCTGGTGCTGAAGCTGAGGGGCTGTATTTGATGGATTATCAAACCGGACAGGAATTCATGCTGGATATTAAGAGCGGCAATTCCCTGAAAGCGGAATTTTGCAAGAGCATAAAAGCTGCCCATGGTGATGAAGGTGATACAATTTTCACGCGCACCCCGACAATTCACGGGGTAAGCAGTGAGCTTCTGGGCAAAATATTTGATAATCTTTCGCATATAAAGCAGAGGGATCTTAATTATCTGGCCCGCTTGTACGGCGAGACTATGCGCGCGGTTTTCGGGGAGTTTTTAAAAACCGCTAAATCTTGTAGAGGAGCTGACCCGGATGTCATTCTTCTCAAGACTTTCCGCAGCCGTCTTGTCAAACCTGGTGAAAGCCTCCGCAGAACCTGGGAATTGCCGCAGCAAACCAAGCGGCAAGTAGTAGATCGTCTGAAAAACCAGAAGATATTCAAACAGGGACGGGTATCTGAGAATGAGATTAGCCGGCTGCTGGATGAAGCTGCCAATGCGGTCATGCAGCAGGAAGGACAGAATTATACTCTTGGTGAATGGGGAAAAGATGGAACTGCAAAATACAGCATTATGGGTGAAGGCAAGGAATTAAAAGATACTGTTTACGGGGATCCTGTAATGGCCGCGTTTGTGGAAATTAAGGAAACTATTATCAATAAAATGGCTGAACAAAACAGCATGAAGGCTAGCCAGGCAAATATACTTAAAATAAGCGCCGAGCAAAGAACAAAGCTGCTAAACCAGATGGAACTGCCTACAAGGCCGACTGCCAAACGTTTGCTGCATTTCAAGACCGGAGAGGCGGTTTTTGTAGAACTTATGCAATTTGTCGGCCTGGAGAAATGGATATTAGGTTCAGGCACATTTAAAGGTTTCCGGAATTCCCTGTCCAAACTGGGATTCCGCATAACTGAACTAAGCCCGGAATCCCGGATTGATCTCTATGAGCGCCACCGGATTTTGGACGATACAACCAAAAAAATGAAGGAAGTCGGGGAAATTGACAGGTTTGTGATCCAAACCGAAGGCTATGCGTATGAATACACAGTAAAAGGAGATAAGATAACTATTAAAAGGACCAAAGCAGCCGGCAAAAATTATGCGATTGAAACACTGCTAACTGAACTAAATAATCCTAAGCTTCAGGATACCAAGATTCACTTATTTACTGATACTAATAACAGCAAGTATACCGGTTGGGCTGCTGAAATTCTTAGCCGGCTCAAGCTGGAAAATAGATGTCCTGAAAATGCCCGAGTGATTGATAGTCTGGAGAAATTAGAATTAGCTAAGAAAAATAAATCCAATATAGATGTTATTCTTATTCGGGGACGTAATCCGCAAGAATGGAAAAATATGCTTGACGAAGTGAAAAAACAGATTGCGGAATGTCCGGACAAACAGCGTGTGGTACTGGGCATGGGCATTGGCCCGGGCTCAAATATATTGAAAAGCCAGATGTTGGAGATTGCCAGGATGAGCAGGGCGCGTATTTGGAAAACCGATGTAGCTAATCTCAGCCTGCTTTCTCAGACTGCAGGCCGGGGCAATGCGCCGGGCCGTATGGGAGGCCTTTTCAGATTGCTGGCGGATTTAACTACTGAAAAGATATTCAAAACAGAAGAGGGCGAGAAAATAAACAGCCTGCTGAGCCAGGGCAAAGAGCTGGATGCGCTTAATCTGGTTTTCAGGATTACTGAGAAGCTTGATAGCGAGATCGATACCCAGGCAGCCGGAACCTGTGAAGCAAAACTGAAAAAGGGCGTTACTATGGAGCATGATGTTGTCCACGTAGTGGAGCAAAATAGTATGTCTTCAAAGGAAATGCGGCAATATACCAAACACGCGGAATCTGTGATTGAGGGCTTAATGGCCAAAACCAGGGGAATAGAGAGTGTTGTCCAGGATTACGCTCAAGGTAAATTTTTCAGTGCTTTAGCTCCCACGCAAGCGGCTGTCAAATTCGCGCAGTCTAAGTATAACCTTATGGAAGGTATAAGGGCTGATTTAACGGCGCAGGACAAGGATGATATAGAGATTGATTCTGTAATGAGTGATACTTTTGGCGAAGACTGGCAGGTGTTAATGCAGTTGGGCGAGAGCAATGCGGACACAAAAAATTTCAAAATCAATTTTATGGACAAAGGATATCGAATAGATTTCGGGGATGTGCTGGAAGCCAGGTTTGCCTTAAAATCACCGCGTGTTTATAACGGCCTGCGCCGAAGCGGAGTTTTATGGATGGCTAACCGCAGCAGCCTGAATAATTTTGCCAGTTGGGCGGTCCCCAAAGCCTATAATACCTATGCTGCCTGGCAGGCGCGACAAACTATTAGAGGCCAGGTCAAGAACGATGAAACGGAATATCTGCAGTCCCTGGCAAATGTCCAACAGGTGCAAAACCATCTGCCTGAAATCAGGGGTCAGGCAAACGCTGAAATAAGTTACCAGAACAAAAGCATGAATTACCAGGAGAGCAAGAACTATGTTACGGCACAAT
Source organism: candidate division FCPU426 bacterium (assembly GCA_030619365.1). Taxonomy (GTDB): domain Bacteria; phylum Oederibacteriota; class JAAXVQ01; order JAAXVQ01; family JAUVAV01; genus JAUXBQ01. The sequence goes on from JAUXBQ010000098.1 coordinate 7,487, forward strand.
CGGCAAATGCGCAGTCCTTGGCCGACCGGTATGGTTTTGATGAGCCCAAGTCTGGCCAGGAGAGCTTTATAAAGCGCGGACTGGAGAACATGCTCCAGACCGTGCAGCAGGCGAAGCTGGTCAGGCCCTTATTTAAGCTGGAGCAGGGTTGGATCGTGCCGACCAAACTCGGCATCCTGGCTATCGCCGGCGCAGCCGCGGGCGTGGCGGCTTTAAGCATGACCTCTCTGGTCGGCTGGGGCATGGTGGGCGGCTTGCTGGCAGGTGTGTTCATACAGCCGATGATACTGGCGCTGCAGCAGAGAATCGCACCCCAAGCCGCCAAGGCCAATAAAATATCCTCCCGCAAATTCGTCATACCGGCGCTCTTCCTGCTGGGCGGATTGTTCTTTGCGCAAGGGGTGTTGGTGAGCAGTGCCCTGGCCTCGATTACTCCCGAAGTATTCAAGGTTCAGGATCCTGCCATTTCTATGGTGACCGTAAATACAGTAGATCCGAAAAGCAAGGCGGAAAAACTGACAGGGCCCGAAGTGGGGCAAGATCAAGTCGCGGCCGCTCCCCGGAGTTTGGTGGAGGAATATAAGGCCGGGCTTAAACAAGCTGATCAAACTCAGCAGCAGGCGCAAATAGCTGCCGCGCAGCAAGGACAAGAACTGGCAAAATACAACCGGGGCAAAGCGGCCTTTGACATCTTGGAGAAGCTCATGCAGGAGAAAAACGTGAACTTAACCGCGGAATCCGCGGCCCATTATTCTGGCTACATGCACCTGGTGGCCGCGGTCTTCAGCCTGGTGCCTAAGGCCATGAATCACATCTCAACGGTGAATATAGGCCAGGCCGATGTTCAAACTCCGGAAGTCGTGGTCGAAACCCGAGATATGTCCCGGATCGTAATGGATAAGGGCTCGATCCGCTTTTTGGATCAGCGTTTCTCCGAACTGCTGATCACCCAGGTTCTCATGGTGGTCAAGGAGCATATCTTCACGGACGCGGAGGCGAAGGCGCTTACCAGTAAGTTGCTCCAGAACAGTCACTTTAAAGGATTTGGCGATCAGGCTCTGGTGGAATTCCTCAAGCAATATATACTCGATGGCGAAAACCTGAAGACGCTTCTGCGTCAGGCCTCAGGTAAGCGGGAAGAATGGGCGACGATTAATGTGCCGGAAGGCGGTTATACCCGGCTTCTCACTCTTTATGAGGTAGTCCAGAGAAAACTTGGAGCGCGGGAGGTGCAAGAAGCGGCATTGGCCGAAATCAACGCGGCCCGGGGTGAACTGGAAAACGAGGCCCTGCCGCTCATGCAGAATCTGGCGCAAGAAATCAAGCAGGACAAAGCCAATCAGGCGGTGCGGGAAGCCGAGTTCTTCGAGCGTTTCGGTATTACTTATGACAGCTATAAGAAAATGATGAAGACTTCTTGGGCCCAAAGGCTGCTGTTCCTGGTGGCGGGGGGGAGTGAC